>CAIKZJ010000279.1 GCA_903831845.1 uncultured Ignavibacteriota bacterium | reverse complement strand
CCCTTATGTTTGCAGGCACGTCCGACCACCTGTATGTAAAAGGCCTGCTCTGAATCGTTTCGCTGCCGTCCGCGAGACTGAGCCTGTATTCGCCTATGTAATACTTGTCGTTGTTTATCCTGGTAACAAGCGTGTTCATTCCCGGCTTAAGAATGAATGCCGCTGTAGTGTCAAAAATCTTTTCACCCTTCTCGGTGCTTATGGAAATCCGGTATGTCTTGTTCAACGAGTCCTGTCCCCGGTACCGCCCTTCGAAAAACAGGAAAAAGTTATCGAGCATTCCAACATTCGCCGATATGAGCGGTTCTATTTCCTTCTGGCCGCTTTCGCTTATCTTGTAATCCGAGAGTATCATCACGCTGCTTAAAAGTACGTTCTCCGTCAGCGGATTCTTTACTTCAAAATCGTAATCTTTCAGTTTTTCCGTCTTGCTGCTCTGATCCTTTAGCGTGAATGTTAACCTGTATTTTCCCGGCGGAAGGAAAAAATTTTTGATGCTTGATACGGAACGGTCCTTTACAGTCTTCTGCTCGTTCTTGGTGTTTGATATCGTGACAGGAAAAGTCTGGTTGATAAGCACATCTCCCCTCGTGCTTTTTATCAGCACCGTGTATTCGAGAAAAGCTTCGAAGTTATCGGTCCTGTTGTTCTTTTTGAACTGAAGATTCTCAAGAGGAAACTCCATATATAAATCAAGCCGGCCTACTGCCGAATCGTAAGGGTAGAAAACCAGTGGATCGGCGTAGAAGAACTCCTTGCCGTCCAGCATTTCACTGTACTTCTGCTCGCTGTCCTCCTGCGCTGACAGCGCAAGCGCAGCTAAAAGAATGATTGCCGTTAAAACCCCTTTGATACAAGATAACTTCATTGTGATTTTATTTTACTTTTTCGCCGAAAAGGTCAAATTCCTCGAAGTCGTTCACCCTGACTTCGTAAAATTCACCCGCCTTCAATCCCCTGCCGGTTACGTAAACCTCCTGGTCAATCTCGGGCGCGTCCCTGTATGTTCTTCCAATGTAATAATCATTTTCCTTTCTTTCAATCAGCACTTCGATATTCTTCCCGAGCATTGCCCTGTTATTCTCTTCCGAAATCTTTCTCTGCGCGTCGAGTATTTTCTTCTGCCTCAAATTTTTCTCTTTGTGCGGAACGGAATCTTTCAGCGACGCAGCGCTCGTTCCCTCTTCTTCAGAATATGTGAAAACTCCCAGCCTGTCGAACCTGAACTCCTTTACGAAATGCAGCAGTTCATCGAATTCTTCCTCTCCTTCGCCGGGATGACCGACAAGCAGCGTCGTCCTTATCGCTATGCCCGGTATCTCTTTCCTTAAACGCTCCAGAAGTTCCGCCTGCCTGTGTTTCGTTATACCGCGGCGCATTGTCTTAAGAACTTTATCCGAAACATGCTGCACGGGAATGTCGATGTACTTGCAGATTTTTTCGTTATCCCTTATCGTCTCAATCAAATCATCCGGAAACCTCGACGGATAAGCATACATCAAACGTATCCATTTAATCCCGTCAACCTCCGACAATTTGTTCAGCACCTTTGCAACTTCCCTTTTTCCGTTCCTATCCAGACCCCAGTATGTCGTGTCCTGCCCGATTATCACCAGCTCTTTTGCTCCCTTTTCAGCAAGCTTCTCCGCTTCCGTGATAATATTCTTCAAGGGCACCGATACATGCCCGCCTCTCATTATCGGTATAGCGCAGAAAGAACATGGATTGTCGCATCCTTCGCTTATCTTTAAATACGCATAATGCTTCGATTCTGTTACCACCCTCTCGCCGATAAGGTTCTTTCTGTAATCGACGCCAAGAGTATTTAGTATTCCCATCACTGTCTTTTTCTCGTTCGTCGCGCCGAAATATCTGTCCACCTCCGGGATTTCCTTCTCAAGGTCTTTCATGTACCTTTCCGAAAGGCAGCCCGCCACAAAAACGTTCTTTATCCGCCCTTTTTCCTTGTTTTCGACCGCCGAAAGTATTGTATTAACAGACTCTTCCTTGGCCGAACTTATAAACCCGCATGTGTTTATGATAACCGTGTCCGCTTTCTTCTCATCTTCTACGATTTCAACATTTCCGGTCTTTAAATGCGCCATTATATGCTCCGAATCCACGAGATTCTTCGAGCATCCAAGCGTTATTATTTTGACCCTGTCTTTCCTTATTTTCATTTATCAATTTACTCCTTAAAAATGTAACAAAAAACGGATAAAGACGTTTCATTGTGAATTACATTTAGTATTTACACATATTTCTTTATTTTATCTGTTCAGGTAAAAGTCTTAACGGTAAATGGCTGAAGAAAAGAATCAGGAAAATAAAAACAATTCGAAAGTTGAAGATTATGAATTGATAGACAGAGCTATCGGCGGCGACCAGAGTGCCTATGATAAACTTATGAAAAAATACTACAATCTGGTTCATAATTTGATTTTCAGAATGATTTATAACAAGGAGGATGTCGAAGACCTCGCGCAGGAAGCGTTCATCAAAGCGTTCAATTCTCTCGATAAATTCGACAGACAGTTCGCGTTTTCGACCTGGCTCTATAAGATTGCTTCGAATAACTGCATCGACTACCTCCGTAAGAAAAAACTGAACACCGTTTCAATCGACAAGGAAATAGATTCAGAAGACGAAGACCTGCGGTTTGAGATTCCCGACGTGGAGTTTAAACCCGACAGGAACATAATTGAAGACGAACGAAAGACGCTGCTTGAGGAGGCAATAGCGTCGCTGCCGGAAAAATACAGGGCTGTCATTCTTATGCGTCACAGCGAAGAAATGGAATACGAGGAGATTGCGAAGAAACTTAAACTCCCCCTCGGCACAGTGAAAGCGCATATATTCAGAGGAAGAGAATTACTCAACAAGTATCTCAAGGATAAAATCATCCACTACTAAAAATGAAACAACAGGAAACACCTTTGATGAGGCAGTACCGCAAAGTCAAGGAGAAATACCCTGACATGATACTGCTTTTCCGCATGGGTGATTTCTTCGAAACGTTCGAGGACGACGCTGTAACCGCTTCGAAGGTGCTCGGCATCACCCTCACGAAACGCTCTAACGGCGCGGCTTCCGAGACTCCCCTCGCTGGCTTTCCGCACCACGCGCTCGATAACTATCTCCCGAAACTCGTCAAAGCCGGCTACAGAGTAGCAGTATGCGAGCAGCTGGAAGACCCCAAGTTCGCTAAAGGTATAGTCAAACGCGACGTCATCGAAGTCGTTACTCCAGGAGCGAATTTCTCCGATAAACTCTTAAGCCATAAATCGAATAACTTTCTCGCAGCGGTTTACATCAAGGACGACATTTGCGGTTTCTCTTTCTGCGACGCTTCGACAGGCGAATTCGCCGCTTCCGAAATTCACGTGCGGAACCTCCCCGAGCAGATGGAAACTATTAATCCTTCCGAGCTCCTTATTCCCAAACGCGGACGCGACAAGGTATACAACGCTCTGAAGATTCCGGAAGTCCCCGCTTTTGAAGAGGACAAGCCTCCGTTCACTATCACGAAGGTCGATGATTGGGTATTCAATCTCGACTACGCGCGCGAACTTCTCACTAACCGTTTCGGCACGCATTCGCTCAAGGGATTCGGCATCGACGATATGAAGGAAGGCATAATTGCCGCAGGGTGCATTATGAACTACCTGAACGAAACGCAGAAGAACAACCTGGAGCACATAAAGAAAATTTACCATTACGATTTCACCGATTACATAATTCTCGATCCTTCGACTAAACGCAACCTCGAAATCACTGCTTCAATAAGCGAGGGCGGACGCGAGGGTACGCTCGTCTCGATACTCGACAGGACACGCACGCCCATGGGCGGCCGCCTCCTGAAGAAATGGGTGTCGCGGCCCCTGAAACGGCCGGAACAGATTAACAAACGCCTCGAATCAGTTTCAGCTTTCTTCGAAAACAAGAATTCGCGGACTGCATTGATGGAAGACCTCAATTCCATAGCCGACCTCGAACGCCTTCTTTCGAAAATCGCAACGGGTAAAGCCGTCCCGCGCGACATAGTACAGCTGAAGATTTCAATGCGCAAGGCAGTCGATGTCAAGAAAAAACTCGCCTCATTCGAATCGGAAGCCGTCAAAGCGCTTCAGAGCAACATCGCAGAAGCCGACGGGCTCATTAACGAAATCGACAGGGTCATAAACGAAAATTACCTTGCAGGAAGCGATAACTACGGAATCATTAACAAGGGATTCGACAAGGAACTCGACGAGATTAAAGAAATTCACATCAATGGCAAGACCTGGATTGAAAATTTCCAGAGCAAGGAAAGAAAACGCACGGGCATAAGTTCGCTTAAAGTCGATTTCAACAAGGTATTCGGCTACTACATTGACGTCACGAAGGCCAATCTGGACAAGGTTCCGCCGGATTACATACGCAAGCAGACTCTCGTCAATAACGAGCGTTTCATAACCGAAGAACTCAAGGTTTACGAAGACAAGATTTTCAACGCCGAGGAGAAAATCAACTCGATAGAGAACAGGATATTCGGCGACCTGCGGACTTTCATACTCAACTTCACCGACGTGATTCAGAAGAACGCCGGCGTAATCGCCGCGGTCGACACGCTCGTAAGTTTCGCGGAAGTTTCCGACAGGTACAGATACGTCAGACCGGAAATCAACGAGTCGGACACGATTGAAATAAAGGAAGGACGACATCCCGTTATAGAACGGCTTCTTCCCGCGGGAGAGAAATACATTCCCAACGACGTTACAATCGACACCGACACGAACCAGATTTTGATTCTCACAGGCCCGAACATGAGCGGCAAGTCTTCTTACCTGCGCCAGACGGGACTGATTGTCCTTCTCGCGCAGATAGGATGTTTCGTTCCCGCAAAGGAAGCGAAGATAGGACTCGTCGACAAGATATTCACGCGCGTTGGCGCTTCCGACAACATAGCTAAGGGCGAAAGCACGTTCCTCGTCGAAATGCACGAGGCGGCGAACATACTCAATAACGCCACGCCGAAAAGCCTCCTGCTTCTCGACGAAATCGGACGCGGCACCAGCACATACGACGGCATTTCAATCGCGTGGGCTATAACCGAATACCTGCACGAGAACCCGAATCTCCGCGCGAAGACGCTCTTCGCGACGCATTACCACGAACTCAACGCGCTCGCCGACATGTACGACAGAATTAAGAACTACCGCGTCGAGGTCCGCGAGTACGGCGATAAGGTAATCTTCTTAAGAAAAATAACCGAAGGCACGGCCGACCATAGTTACGGCATACAGGTCGCGCAGATGGCGGGGCTTCCGGAGTCCGTCACTGTCCGCGCGAAAGACATACTCAAAAATTTTGAAGACAAGGAATTCAGAAGAAAGCACACCAACGACATACAGATAAGTCTCTTCGAAGTCGAAAGCGGGATACTTTACAAGGACGAAGTAAAGAAAATTCTCGACGGCACGAAACTCGAGAACACCACGCCGCTTGAAGCGCTGAATATTCTGAAAAAGCTAAAAGACATAACTGATGGCAAATAACTACAGTTTTATTCTCACGGACATTCGCGAAGACATAGGAACAATAACATTCAACAACCCTGCGAAATCCAACGCGCTCTCTTCCGAAATGCTCAATGAAATCACCGACGCCCTTTCATTTTTCAAAACGGAAAAAGCCCGTGTAGTGATTATCCGCGCCGCGAAAGGCGTGAAGGTCTGGTCGGCGGGGCACGATATAGACGAACTGCCTCTCGACGGAATCGACCCGCTCGGCCGCGAGAAACCGCTTGAGAAAATGCTGACAGCCGTACAGAACTTTCCCGCACCCGTCATAGCGATGGTCGAAGGAAGCGTCTGGGGGGGCGCCTGCGACCTTGCCATCACGTGCGATATGGCAATAGGCAGTCCAGGCTGCACATTCGCGATAACGCCGGCCAAGATAGGCGTGCCGTATAACGCCAGCGGTATACTTCATTTCATAAACCGTCTCGGACTCAGCCATGCGAAGGAAATGTTCTTCACGGGCGCGCCTGTCGACGCTGAAACCGCTCTGCATTTCGGAATCATTAACCACATAATCGACGAGATCGAACTCGAACTCTTTACCTATAAACTCGCGAAGAAAAT
>CAIKZJ010000278.1 GCA_903831845.1 uncultured Ignavibacteriota bacterium | reverse complement strand
TCGGGAAAAATAATATTAAGATCGTTGACGGAAACGAGGGGACTGTCAGACGCCTTAAATCGCTCCTCGGGGAAAACGGCTTGCTCGGCGATAAAGGTACGGGAAAAGTAACTTATATATATTCCTGCAGACCGGTAACGGACCCGGACAGGATTAAATCTCTAAACAAACTGCTTGATTGAACAGGGAAATTATATATGAAATTGCCTGCTTCGGGTATGATTCAGCCTTAAAGGCGGCGGACGCCGGAGCGCACAGGATTGAACTTTGCAGCAATCAATCCGAAGGGGGAGTGACGCCTTCACTCGGTCTCATCGAAAAAGTGCGTAAGGATTTTAATACACGCCTTCATGTGATAATAAGACCCAGAGGCGGCGATTTTAATTATCTTTCCTCTGAATTCGATATTATGAAAAGAGATATCGGAATCTGCAAAGACGCAGCCGTCGACGGCGTGGTCTTCGGGATTCTGACAGATAAAGGGGAAATCGATATAAAAAGAAACAAGCAGCTTGTTGAACTTGCAAAACCGATGACTTCGACATTCCACAGAGCGTTCGATTCAGTGTCAAATCCCGTGGATATGCTCAACGATGTTATTGAATGCGGATTTGCGCGTCTGCTTACTTCCGGAGGAAAAGAAAACGCGGTTAAAGGTTTAGAAATAATTAACGGGTTGATCGAAAAAGCGGACGGCAGGATTATTATAATGCCGGGCGGAGGTATCAGGAGGGATAACATTAATATACTTCTTACACAGACCCGCGCAACTGAATTTCATTCTTCCTCTCCTTCCATTGTCGGTAGCCACACCGTCTCCTCCAATTTCTGTACCAAATTATGATTTTTTAACCCCTTTTAGGGGTAAAAAATTATTTAAATTTTCGCTCGTAACATTGATATTTTTGAGTTGAAACTTTATATTACATGTGACGTAACATAAGTAACCAAAAAACGGGGTATATATGAAAACAGTAATCTTAATATTGGGTTTTATTTTGTTACCTACTTTTCTGTCTTATGCTCAGGTAACTGACAAGGACACCGGCAAAAAACAACAGACTCAGACCGTGTATCTCGTCATTAAACATGTCGATTGCCCGGACTGCCAGGGCCTTGGCTATCTTAACAGGGTAATGTACGATTTCAAAAGAGAAGATGTGGGTGCTCACGCCAGCAATGTCAGCTCTAAAATCGGTAGATTTACATGCCCTTATTGCGGCGGTACCGGAAAACTTGAAATAAGAGAGTATAAGCCGAAATTGTAAGTAATTACAATTTTAATTTTTATGGGAATATTCCTGAAAGTCAGGGATATTCCCTGTTTTTTTTATTCTCACTTCATTGCTATTCATGTTTATTTTTATGATATTCTTATACATTAAGTAACTATTTTTATAAAATTAAAGGGGGCAACATGAAAAAACTCTTATTTCTTATTGCTGTTTTAGGTGTGCTGTCGCTATTCGCGGGCTCGGTAAAGTCTCAGACGCTTTATTTCTGCGAAGGCGTGGATAAGTCAGGTTATCCTATTACTGAAAGCAGTACTTTCAGAATTCCCAGTGGCGGCGGTTATTTCTATTTCCTCGTCAGACTTCCTTATGAAGTCGGCTGCAGATCTGTAAGCTATGATATCTATAAGGTCTACAGCGATTATTCTGAAGATTATAACACTACAATTTCTCAGGATGATATGGGCGTTGACTGGACCTGGTTCTGGAAAAAAGTAACATTCTATGATTCAGGCTATTATCACGTTTACGTGAGAGACTGCTACGGTAATACTCTCTGCTCTTCATACCTGACCGTTAAATACAAATAGTTTTTAAAGTTACCCGGCTCGCGCCGGGTAACTTTTTTATTTCCTTCCGGTAAATAATCCTTTTATATGATATTCATCGGCTTTTATTATGCCTTTTTCAGTTATAATTCCCGTTATCAGCCTTGAAGGCGTTATATCAAATCCGGGATTAAATACACGGCTTCCCGGATTGCACATTAAAACCCGCTGCTTTCCGTCGTCCGCTATCCTGACTTCGTCGGAGTTTCTTTCTTCAATCTCAATCTCTTCTATGCCGTCGTTTATGCCTGTGTCGAATGAAGACAGCGGTGCGCATACGTAGAAGGGTATGTTGTTGTCATATGCCGCCAGGGCTGTCTTGTAAGTCCCTACCTTGTTGCAGACATCGCCGCTCTTCGTTATCCTGTCCGCGCCGACAAAAACAACGTCAGCATTTCCTGTCTGAATTACCTGTCCTCCGGCATTGTCCGTTATAACAGTGTGCGGTATTCCCATCTGCTCAAGTTCGTATGCGGTGAGTTTGCCTCCCTGATTTCTGGGCCTGGTTTCTTCAACCCAAACATGTACAGGTATGCCTCTTTCCGCAGATATGTAAACGGGGGAGAGTGCCGTTCCGTAATCGATGCATGCAAGCCAGCCGGCGTTGCAGTGTGTGAGTACGTTTACGGTGTTTTGTCCGCTGTACCTGCGTATTTCCTTTATGATTTTGCTTCCGTATCTGCCTATCCGCATGCAGTTCCTTACGTCGTCATCTGCGATTTTTCTGGCGGCTTCAAGGGCGCGCAGCGTTTTGTCCGCGGCTGTGCGGGCTTTTGCCGTCGCTTGCAGTACTGTCTTTATCGCCCATTCCGGGTTTACGGATGTCGGCCGCGCCGATAAAAGAAAATCGTGTTTTTCCTCCACGTACATATCAAATTCTTTTCCTGTATATGCTTTGCGTAAAGCTTCTCTGTGTGCAAAATAAATTCCGTAAGCCGCTGCAACGCCCAGCAGCGGCGCGCCGCGAACTGCCATGCTCTTTATAGCATCGTGTATGTCTTCTGTGTTTCTTAACCGGATTATTTTAAAACTTAAAGGAAGATGCCTCTGGTCTATTGCAAATACGGACGGATTAATTTTCCCGTCATCCCATATTGTCCGGTAGTGTCTGTTTTTAATTCTCATGCCCGAAAATACTAATTTTCGGGGTCAGAAAAAATTTTTAAAAAAATTTTTATTTTCGGGAATTTTATAGGAACATATTGTTGTTATACTATCAAACAGTAAATGAGTTTTACCTACCTATACTTTCACTCCTTATAAATGAGGTAGATGAGGAGGGCTGACGGGGAAACAGCTCTCCTATTTTTTTTGTATCGCGGGTTGCAGGCTTCTTGCAGCCCGCTTTCTTTTTACTGAAATTTTCTATTTTAATATATATAAGAAAAGCATAGATTGAATCTATGCTGGACGAATCCATCTATCAGATAATCAATAAAGCCGAATACACGAATCTCGTTGTGGACAGGGAACACAGGATTCGGTTCTATAACGAATATTCTTTCAATTATATCAGGAAACACGCCAATATTGAGATAAAGAAGGGATTTCCAATTCACGATTTTCTCGCCCCGTATAATGTCGAAAGGTTTAAAGCAGCTTTCGCAAAATCATTTCGCGGGGAAACGGTGAAAATTGAGATACATTTTGAAAAAGAATCGGGGGAGATACTATACTATGATGCCATTTTCACTCCGCTTACCGACGACGAAGGCAGCGTTGTTTATACTTCCGTGCGTCTGATAGAACTTACGGGTCTGAAAAAACTTCTTAAAGCACTCGAGGAATCAGAGGAAAGATATAAAGGCATAGTAGAACTGCAGACAAGTCTCGTGTCCAGAATTGACCTTGACGGAAAAATTACATACATAAACGATTCATGCTGCGAACTATTCGGAAAATCCAGAGAAGAATTCTTGGGCAATAACTTCCTCGGCTTCATGCATCCCGACGACGG
>CAIKZJ010000277.1 GCA_903831845.1 uncultured Ignavibacteriota bacterium | reverse complement strand
TCTCTTTTCTCTTACTGACCGCCGCGCTCTTATCACGGGGGGTACGAAAGGTATAGGCAAGGCAATAGCCGATTTGTTTTTGGAATCCGGCGCGGAGGTTTTCATAACCGCGCGCGGAAAAGAACTGCTAGACAGCCGCCTGAAAGAATACAAGGATAAAGGATTCAAAGCTTACGGCACCGACGCGGACGTGAGCACTGACGCGGGAATAGAGAAAGTATTCAGCGAAGTAAACAAGATATGGGATTCTTTCGACATACTCGTCAACAATGCGGGATTCAATATTAGGAAATCACGAACAGTGGATTACACCACCGAAGAATATAACAGTATTCTGAACACCAACCTTAACAGCGTTTTCAAAGTATCCGTGAAAGCGTTTCCTTATCTTGTTAAGTCGGGAAACTCCGCTGTCGTTAACTTGTCCTCGGTCGCGGGAATGACGTACCTTAAAACCGGTTCTCCGTATGCAATTACAAAAGCAGGAATTAACCAGCTGACAAAGAATCTCGCTGTCGAATGGGCTCCTGACGGAATAAGAGTTAACGCGATAGCCCCGTGGTTCATAGAAACTCCGCTAACTTCGGGAATTCTCGGCAAGCCCAATTTTTACGAAGCAGTAATGAACAGAACTCCGATGAAACGCGTCGGAAAGCCGGTCGAAGTAGCGGCAACGGCATTGTTCCTTTGTTCGGACGCTGCCTCATACATAACCGGCCAGTGCCTCGCCGTCGACGGCGGTTTCTCTGTTTACGGCTTCTAGATTTTTTGCCACGGATTGACACAGATTAGCTCGGATTTAAAAACTTATAAGAATAAAATTTCTTAATCCGTGGAATCCGTGATAATCCGTGGCAGGAAAAAATTATAATTAGTTTCTGCCACAGATTTGCACAGATTAACTCGGATTTTTAAAAACACTACTGGAATATAATCCGTGGAATCCGTGATAATCCGTGGCAGGAATCTCTTCAAAAACCGGCCAAAATTTTGAATTTTTAATCTCATACCTATTGCATATTTTAGCCAATCTACGAAATTAAACCCTTTAATTTATATATGGACTACTTCAAGAATTTTATCAACGGAGAATGGAAAGACTCATCAAGCGGAAAATACACTGAAAACAGAAATCCTGCAAACACGGAAGACTTAATAGGATATTTTCCTTCATCGACGAAGGAAGACGTTAACGAAGCGGTAAAAGCGGCAAGAGAAGCGTTTAAAAAATGGCGTCTGGTTCCTGCCCCAAAAAGAGGCGATGTGCTTAAAGTCGTAGGCGACATTATGCTTCAGCGCAAAGACGATATAGCGTTTGAAATGACGCGCGAAATGGGCAAGGTTTTTGCCGAAACAAAGGGCGATACACAGGAAGGCATAGACACAGCGTATTACGCGGCATCAGAAGGAAGAAGGCTTTTCGGATACAATGCGCCGAGCGAACTGCCGAACAAAATGAACCTCAGTTTCAGAATTCCTATCGGAGTCGGCGGAATCATCACACCGTGGAACTTCCCGATGGCAATCCCGACCTGGAAGATTTTTCCGGCTCTCGTCTGCGGAAACACGGTCGTGTTCAAACCCGCTGAACTTACACCCAAGACAGCCAACACGCTCGTAAAGATAATCGACGAAGCGATGCATGAGGTGCTCGGAAAAGACTACATCCCGGGCGTCGTGAATCTTATTCACGGCAGCGGAAGAGTTGTCGGAGAATGTTTCCTCGAGAACAAGGAAATCGACCTGATTTCATTCACGGGTTCGACGGTAGTAGGCAAGAGAATCAACGAAGTAGGCGGAAGAGAACTCAAGAGAGTCTCTCTCGAACTCGGCGGAAAGAACGCGCAGATAGTGATGGACGACGCGAACCTCGAACTCGCGCTTGACGCGGTCCTCTGGGGCGCTTTCGGAACAACAGGACAGAGGTGCACAGCTACATCGAGACTCATTCTTCACGAAAAGATACACGATAAGTTCCTTAAGATGCTCGTCGAAAGAGTAAACAAACTGAAACTCGGATACGGAAACGACAAGGGCGTGGACGTCGGTCCGTGCGTAAGCGAAGCTCAAAGAGAAACGGTGAACGATTACGTTAAGATAGGTCTGAACGAAGACAAGGCGACGCTCGTAGCCGGCGGCGATTACGCGAAAGAAGGTAACCTCGCGAAGGGCTGGTTCTACAAGCCGACCATATTCAAGGATGTGACACCCGATATGAGAATCGCGAAAGAAGAAATCTTCGGACCGGTTCTCGCGGTGCTGAAATGCAACTCGCTCGACAACGCAGTCGAGATACTCAACGGAACGGAATACGGACTTTCGTCAAGCATATTCACCAATAACGTTAACGACGCGTTCAGAGCGGTTCGAGACATACAGGCGGGCATAACATACATTAACGGCGCGACAATCGGCGCGGAAGCCCACATGCCGTTCGGCGGCGTGAAAGCCACAGGCAACGGACACCGCGAGGGCGGATGGACGGTTTACGATTTCTATTCGGAATGGAAAGCCGTGTACATAGACTATTCAGGAAAACTTCAGAGAGCTCAGATAGACAATTATTAATCCGAAACCGAAAGCGGCCGGATATCCCGGCCGCTTTATTTAATAACACAGCGATGAAAAAAACCTTACTGTATCTTGTCATACTCATTTCTTTATATTCGGCTGCTTATTCACAGTCAATCGACACGCTTTACAAAAAAGGAGAAACCGCGCTCGCTAACAAGGAATATGAAACCGCGCTGAGTTATTTCAATATCATTATTAAAAAAGCTCCGAACGAAGCTGACGCTTACAACTCCATCGGCTTCATTTACATGATGTACAAGGATTACGACAAGGCTATCGAGAATTTTTCAAAAGCAATTGAGAACAAAAAAGATTTCATGCGCGCTTACAGCAACCGCGGAGCGGCTTACATGTTCAAGAACGACGTTGAGAATGCTTTCAAAGACCTTAACACAGCCCTGACGCTCAACCCAAAAGATATGATGAGTCTCAATTCGCTTGGAACTCTGTACGGATACCTGAACAAACTGCCGGAATCATTCGCCACATTCGACAAGGCGGAGGAATACGACCCGATGTACGTCGACACTTACTGGAACCGGGGCGCTTTGAAGATGAACCTTGACAGGTACGAGGAAGCGCTCGTTGACGCAAATAAGGCGATTTCGGCAAATCCTTCGATAGCGAAGAGTTATTATTTCAGGGGTACGATTTACAAGTACCTGAAGAATTACGAAAAGGCAATGGAGGATTACAGGAAAGCCGAAGAACTGGATCCCTCCGACGGCGAAGTATTTATCAGAAGAGGCATTTTGTACCTCGCGATGGGAGATTATAAGAACGCGGTCAACGACATGGAGTACGGCCTGAAACTCAAGCCGGAACTGTGGAACGACAAGAGCGTGCTGGATTATTACAAAGAAGCAAAGGAGAAACTAACCAATAAAAAATGAGAAACGCAATATTTCTTCTTGTTATTGTCTTTTTGCTGAACGGGTGCGGAAAGAAGAAAGAAGAAGTAGTGGTTTCAAAAAAGGAGGAGCCGGACATTGTACAAAAGGAAAAGCTCCGGACAGAAGACGCGCCCGTTAAAAAGGAGACAGTAAACGAGAATCAAACCGCAGGCAGCAACACGCCGAAGCGGAACACAGGCACGGAAGAGTACATCAAGCTGAATTCTTCCGAAACAAGCGGCAGGACAGGACAGAACGCCCTGGTTACAGGTTACGTGGCCGAAGTTAACGTAAGGGAAAAAGTGGCGTACCTGAATTTTGAAAAGCGGTATCCCGACAACATTTTCACCGCCGTCGTCTTTCCCGACAAGTACGAACTGTTCGGAGACCTGAACAAATATAAGGGAAAGAATGTTGAGGTCAGGGGAAGAATCGGGCAGTATAAAGGAAAACCGCAGATTATTCTGAACGGGAAAGAACAGATAAAGATAATTAATAATTAGTAATTAATAATTAGTAATTATCTTTAATAATAATTTTTTCCGGTTTTTACCGGAAAGAAAATATGCATTTGCTATAATTTTGAATAAACGTTACAATTATTAATTATTAATTACTAATTACAAATTGATTAAGAGCGGTTACGCAGCACTTATTGGAAAACCGAATGCGGGTAAGTCGACGCTGATGAACGCGTTGCTCGACTTCAGGCTTTCGGCTGTTAATCCCAAGGTACAGACGACGAGGAACAAGATACTCGGAATACTTACGGGAAAGGATCATCAGATCATATTCATGGACACGCCCGGCTTACTCGAGCCGAAGTACGAGATGCAGAAGTTCATGCTTAAGGAAATAAAATCGTCGTTCAAGGAAGCGGACGTGCTCGTCTACATACTCGACGCGCAGAACATCAATCTCAACGACGTCAAGAAAATCGAATCCGATTTTCACAAGGATTTCAAGGGGATGCAGAGGATAGTCGTCCTGAACAAGGTCGACCTCATCCCGCAGGAGAACGTGCAGAACAAGATGATAGAACTTCGCGATGAATTCGGATTCAACGATATAATCCCCGTTTCGGCAAAATCGAAATACAACCTCGATACTCTGAAAGCCCGCATAATAGAGCTTCTGCCGGAAGGCGATTTTTATTACGACGCTGACACGCTGACTGACAAACCGGAAAAGTTCTTCGTTTCGGAAATCATAAGGGAAAACATACTCACCCTGTATCAGGAAGAAATTCCGTACAGCGTCTTTGTCGACGTGCGCGAGTTCAAGGTTCGCGAACACGGCCAGAAAGATTATATAAACGCGGACATCATACTCGAACGCGAAACTCAGAAGATGATAATTCTCGGCAAGAACGGAGAGATGGTCAAGAAACTCGGGGAGATGTCAAGAAAAGGAATTGAGGAATTCCTCGGCAAGGAAGTGTTCCTCAAACTGTTTGTCAAGGTGCGCAAGGACTGGCGTAAAGACATCAGGTTTCTTAAGAGTAACTTCTGACACGCATCAGTAATTAACGGCAAAAGACAATTCCAGAACGTTTATCGTGCTGTATACGGGATTATCGTTACCGTATTTATAGCTTATCCCAAGATAAGTTTTATTAAGAATACGTTTTATTACAGATACTTTTATCAAACCCGCGTAACGTTCCTTATAAAGTTCGTTTAAGTCAGAAGCTATATAATAAACATTTCCGTAAAGCCGGTAAGATAAATCATCGACCTCATAATCCCCGACTTTAACCATATTTCTTTTCTTGAAATCGAGAAAGAACCCCGCTGTGGAATATAGTTTGTTTAAATCAAGTTCTCTGCTCCACCTGTAACCTATGTTAGTATACGGGCCAAAAGTTGCAACAAACGCTTTTTCAATCCTGGGATTATCCGCCAGGCCGTTCGACACCTGACCAATGAGATTGAGCAGTATTTTTATCTGTGCAAACGCGGTTTTTTCTTCGAAATTCTTATCCGAATTATAAGACGGGTTTATTTCGACTGACTGGTTAATAATATAAGTATTGTTCCTGCTAAAAATGTGAAAAGGAGAGCCGTAGAACATCTTCCCCGCTTTTATCTGAGCCATGACATTATTTTCCGAAGCGGTTACTCCATCCCCGATGTTAATCGCAGACGAAGGCAGCAGATAATACCCGTCGGTATCAAAAAGAAAATACTTAACCGGCCGGGATTCTTCCTTATCTGTCAGATTAAGGTCCAGCGAAAAAGAATCAACCGCCTTTTTCTTCTTGAAATCATGGGTTACTCCTATTCTGATCAGGTCCTGTGAATAAGCAGATGTAATCAGAATAAAGAACAAGATAGAAATCGCGAGAGCTGTTTTCATTTTCATACGCTTTTATTTAATATTTATGGTTCTTACTACCTTATTATAATCTTTCGTATAAATTCAATAATTTGCCTGCCTGTACGAAGCTCTGTAAACATGACGTTGTGAAGTTCGGTGCTGTTCAACCCGGGCCATGCCCGGCAGATATCGTTCACAAAATTATCCTTCAATTCAGAGGCGATGTAACGGTTTTTGATTTCAATATTAAGGTTAATCTGTGTGTAATCAAAAGGCGTATAAGCTGCGATTATTTTCTGTAATTTTTCTTCCATAATACCCTGTTTTTATGTTGATGATTTTATTTTTTTAATACCTTTGCGTAAGACATTTCCTTTTCTTTCTCTTTCCAGAAAGCAAGCACGGAATATTCCGCCGACGAATCTTTGACGGGGAAATACAGGCCGGACGCGCCTTTACCGGGATTAATGTAAGACAATGACGTATCCCTTTTTCCCGCCCCGTTTTTTCTCCATGAATCGACCGAGATTTTCATTACAGTATTAGCGGGCACATCGGCCGTGACTATTATAACGGATCTGTCATCGTTCCATACAGCCTCTATGCGGTTTCTTGTGCTCTGAAAATAACTGAATGACAGCACCGCTGCGACGAATGCGATTATTGAGAGAAAAGTGGCTCCCCCGGCGTGTTTGTATGATTTTGATTTTCTTAAAAGAAGGTTGATGTTGCTTGTCTCGATAGATTCCGGCATTCTGTAATCAAGTATTGACTCTTCATGCGGCATCTGCGCTCTGACGCATAAATAATATGCAAAAGGAAGAAGTATAACCGGTGCGGTCAGAAGCGCTTTGAAGGTGAAAGGCATTTCGCTTATCACATCCAGAAAAGCAAATGCAGAAGCGGCAAAAAGAGTTGTGTACCCGCTCCAGAGCCAGGTTACGAAGGTCGAAAGCTTGTCTGCCGCATTTCTCTGAATTGTCCACACATCCTTCATGCAGGTTCTCATATCCTCGAGCCAGAAATAATCGTCGACAATGTTATTTGAGTCTGCTTTGGAATTATCAATCTGGACAGCCGGAAGGGGTATAGGAACAATATTCGTTATATACCTGATTTTTTCTTTTCTTCGGAAAATTCCGAATGGGCCTTTTTTCGATGTTACGGATTTTTCCGCGGTGTAAGCCCTGTAAGGCCGCAGGTGTCCGTTCGGACACCTTAAATAGATTAAACTTTGTGTTTCGGGTGCGGGAACGCTGCCGGAATCGACGCTGGGCCCTGCGGCTTCTTCATTACCCACAAACTTAATTGCTGCCGGTTTTGGTCGGGGATCTTCATCTTCGCCGTTCCGGTATACAAAATCGCATCCGCAAACAGAACATTCGATGACCAGCATATTATGTGTTTTTTATATATTATAATTACACATATTAATTTGCAAGACTAAAATTAAATATTATCCGTTATTTTAGTATTTTATGCTTTTTAAGCGTAATTTTAAGCATTTTATAAATAAATACAGCGTTAATAATTTGCGAATTATAGGCATGTTAAATGATTAATAATATCGGTTTCATTCAGGATTGCGCGCTGTTTATTCTTGCTTAATTCCGTAATTGATCCGGAAATAAAACAACCGGCACAACTATCCTTACGTTCCGGCGTATAATTTATTAAGTTACCTTATTAATACTCAACGCCTATGGATATATTCAGTTACATTTTTATGCTCTGGGGAATTTCGGAAATAATTCTGAACGCCGTCGCGCGCTCGAAAGCAGGAAAGTCGGAGGCGAAGGATAAAGGCTCTATAGCCATAATCTGGATTACGCTTTCGGTATCGATTTTCGCAGGAGTGCTGATAGCTGTCAATTTCCCGGCATTCGGAAAAAGCCAGACGGCAGCCGGAGCCGCGCTTGTCGTTGCCGGAGTTATATTCAGATGGTTCGCAATATTCTCGCTCGGAAAAATGTTCACAACAAATGTTTCCATTCAGAACGATCACAAGCTCAAGACAGACGGGCTATACGGCATATTGAGACACCCTTCCTATACCGGTTCGCTTATGTCGTTTCTCGGACTGGGAATTTCACTCGGGAATATTTACAGTCTTATAGTTGTTTTTGTGCCCGTGACCGCGTCTTTCCTTTACAGAATAAAAGTAGAGGAAGACGCACTGACAGAGCATTTTAAAGAAGAGTACATCAGATACAAATCGAGAACAAAGAAGCTGATACCTTACATATTTTAATCAGAACGGATTTATCCTGAAAGTCCTTAGTTCGGATGTAAGCACTGCTTTGTAAGCAAGGTCGTTTGCAAACTGCCTCACCTTTATGAAATCGTCAACTGAAGTGTATGTAAGATACTTCGAGACTTCCCAGCTGTATTCGTTGCCGTCAAGTATTCCGCCCGAAATTCCTTTCGGGAAAGAAATGCTTCTCTCTCTTGTAACGACGTAGAAATCGCCCGACGGGCTGAACCCGTGGAAGTGCGCCACATATATGCCTGTCCCTGAACCCCAGTCCCAGGCGAACTGCGTATTATTCGAGACACCCCAGTATTTGTCCTGCGGAGCGTCAAGCTTCGGCGCGGTCTCCGTGGATATGTTAAGCGTCGAACCTGGATAAGAATACGTATAACTCACAAACCTTTCTCCCCTCTTGAATCCCGCTCTGCCTTCCACCTTGAGCCTGTATGCATAAGGCAGCGTCTGCGGCACTATTATCTTCGACGAAATTATATCCCCGTCCGAAGTGTTCAGTGTTATTTCCGCGTTGCGGTGCAGCTGCAGGAAATCGGCGTAGACTGAAAATCCCTTCGTGTCGTATGCAAATGCAGGTGGATACACAGTAACAAACGCCTCTCCGGGGCTTTTGGAATACGACATCGAATCGAATATCACCGTCTGCGGATAACCTTCTTTTATAACAGTGATTGCAGTTTCATAATACTTGTCGAAAGACGTAGCGGATTTTTCAAGGTACACCACTCTTCCGTTGAGCCTCGATTTATGAGAAGGAAATGTAATCGTAAGCACTTTCATCCTTTCGCCGGACGATGCAAAAACATCATCGCAGTCAAATACGTCATCGCTAATATATTTTATAATAGCCGAACGCCCGGGAGGAACCGGCGGAAACTCCACTTTCATTATTTCGGTGTTGATATTCCTCGAAGCCTGAAGCCCGAAGAAGAACATCTCTGGATTTTGGGTGTTAACGTTCTTGTAAACGACGCCTATATTCCCGGAATAATCGTACATCAGTATATCTATCGGAAAACTTTCTGCGTTAAGTACGAAATTGCCGTTCTTGTCGGTCTTATCACCGCCGCCTTTTGA
>CAIKZJ010000276.1 GCA_903831845.1 uncultured Ignavibacteriota bacterium | reverse complement strand
CGAGTTTCTACGGTCTCGTTTTCACGACTGAAAACAAGTCAAATCCTGAAGGTTATCCCACACTCGGACTTTCGAGAAACCGCTGGGGCTGGGCAGGTTACATAAATTATTCAGCTATACCTGCAGGCGGATACACATGGAACGTATACTGCGGAGCAGGACTTAACAAGGTTCCTCCGGGTTATCTTACCGCAACCGTAAAACTTGAACAGGTAAGCGGAGGAAACATTAAAGTCACATCTACCGCAAACAGCGGATACGGATTCATTGAAATCCATACATATGCAGGCGCGATGCCAACCACATTGGCGCCAGGACAGTATACTTATGTGATGACAGAACCCGCGAATCCGATAAACGTATGGACGTCTACCGAACCGATTGTGCTCGATGGACACGGCTATTTCTATTTCATAGGACATGCCGTAGTCGGTGTTGAAGCAAAGAAATAACTAATCTGATATCATAAGGGCCGGTTTAACCGGCCCTTTTAATTTCTGAAGTACAAAATAAAATTGTTTTCATGAAAAAACTAACTGTTATATTTTTTATTTTGTGCAATTCTGTTGTATTGCGCTCGCAAGGGACCTGGACACAGCAGTCGATACCGGTAACTCAGGACTTAACCTGCATATGCGCCGTAGACAACAATACTGCATGGGCATGCGGATATCAGTCTTCAACGGCCGCGGTTACTCTTATAAGAACCACGAACGGAGGAACAAACTGGACCGTCAGCCGCGGCAACATACCCGACTCGCTCGACCTGTATACAATCTTTGCGCACGACGCTTCAAACTGCTGGGTAGGAACGGGAAACGGAAAAGTATACAGAACTACGAACGGAGGAACAAACTGGACAGCTGTTTCCCTGAATCCCGCAATGACGGGCGACATCTATGTGAACGCAATTCATTTTTACAACAGTTCGACGGGATTTATTATAGCGGATCCGATGAACCATTTATGGACATATTACTACACGACTAACGGCGGGCAATCGTGGGTTTACCTTCCGCCGAATTTCTATGTTCCGACAAGCATATACGGATGGAATAACTCGTACTGCACGACCGACACAGCCCATATCTGGTTCGGAACGAATTCGTACACTGTCTGCAAAGGATCTCTCAAGGGCGGCTTTGTTTCAAATCTTGTTTCCTCAAGCATCCCGAACGTGTTCGGAGTAGGATTTTTCAATCCGGGGAACGGGACCGCGTTGCTTCAGTCAGGTCCGCTTTACACAACTACGAACAGCGGTATTAACTGGGACATGGGATCGTATTCAACCGGCCAGACACCGATGTCTATTAAATGCTTCAACGCAAACAACGGAATAGGATGGTTATGCACGAACGGCACGAGCTCACAGCCGGGACGGATATTCAGGACTTCAAACAGCGGCAACACATGGACGGAACAGCCTACAAGCCTCCCCGCCGGGAAATCTTTTACATGTATTTCCTTTTCGGGAGTTAACAACGGCTGGGCAGGAACAAGCGGTACAGTATTTGACAAACAGGCAATGCGGCAAATAAAATCCGAAAACAGAAAACTTACGGGTAATGCGGGTATCTACAAATACGCCGACAACATTACATTTCAAAACAACGAATCAGGTTTTCTGTTCACGGATTTTCATCTGAAACAGAATTTCCCGAATCCGTTCAACCCTCGGACAAGCATCAGATACATCCTGCCGGAAAAATGCTACGTAAATTTATGTGTTTACGACATTACGGGAAAGGAAATCGCGGTGCTTGAAAACGGGTACAGGAATCCCGGTGAACACGAATTGTTTTTCAACGGCAACGGACTACCCAGCGGTAACTATATACTTGTAATGGAATCGGGCAATTACCGCAGCCAAAAGATTATGCTCTTGTTAAAATAACCCTTTACTTAATGTACTTTCCCTTTGTCTGAAAATCCGCCCTCCCGGGCGGATTTTTTTATTATCCTCATAAAAAAAAGTATGCAGACTGCTTTTTTTTCGTCTTTACTTTCCGAACTTTAATTATGCGAAACCCGTTCTCATATTGAGATTCAAAAAGCCTATAAGTCTGCATAATTCCTCTAATTCCTTCACAATCATTTGGCACACAACTTGAGTTATTCAATATAAAAAAATAAAGTATTTGGCAAAGAAGAAACAAGTTACAAGAGGAAGGAAAATTAGTGCTGTTTTTACCTGTTTAATACTTTTCGCTTCAATAACGGCTGATGCTGCGCCTCTCTATTTCGAGAAAGTCAGCGTAACGCAGAGGGACGGAGCCGTCCTGAATCTGTTTGCGAGCGGCGATGAATTTTACAACTGGATGCACGACGGAGACGGGTTCACAGTCATGCTTGACAAATCCACGGGCAATTACGTTTATGCGGACATTGTGAATGATGTTCTTGTCCCTACAAAACTCATTCCCGGCATTTCCAATCCCGCTAACTACGGATTAAAACCATGGATCAAAGTTTCTGCAGAAAGTGTTAAGAACAAAGTCTTAAGCGAATACGGGAACAATCCTCCGGGACAGGGCGATTCACCAACAACGGGAACGATAAACAACCTTGTCGTTTTCATACGTTTCGCCGATGAAACGGAATTCACCGACCAGACTTCTGTTTATTCGTCGCTTTTCAACAACAGCACGGCCGGCGCAAATTCAATGTACAACTATTACAAAGAAGTATCCTATAACCAGTTATCGATAATATCCTCTTTCTACCCGTACACGGCAGGCACCGTGGTGATATCCTATCAGGATTCCCATAACAGGAGCTATTACAAGCCGTACGACTCGCTGACAAATCCGACGGGTTACCTAAGTTCAGAAAGGACAATGAGGGAACATACGCTTCTTAACGGCGCGGTGGCATATGTTGCTTCACAGGTATCAACATCACTCGTAATCGACGGCGACAATGACGGTAACGTTGACAACGTTTGTTTCATAATATACGGGAGCACGACGGCATGGTCGACGCTTCTCTGGCCCCACAGATGGTCACTATATTCATACAGTTCGATGATAAACGGAAAGAGGGTTTACGATTACAACTTCCAGATACAGAACAATCTGAAATCGAGCGGTCCGGGCATACTCTGCCATGAGATGTTCCATTCACTCGGCGCTCCTGACCTTTACCATTACACGAGCAACGGAATCGCGCCCTGCTCAAAGTGGGATGTGATGGACTACAACTCCAATCCTCCCGAGCACATGGGAGCTTACATGAAGTGGAAATACGGCAAGTGGATTTCCTCCATACCGGCAGTAAATCCCGGAACATACTCGCTGAAACCGCTTACATCAGCTACAAACAACTGTTACAGAATCAATTCGCCGTATTCCGTGACGGAATATTACGTTGTTGAATACAGGAAGAAAACATCCACATTCGAGAACAGCATACCAGACAACGGGCTTATAGTATACAGGATAAACACCGCATACACGGGAAACGCCTACGGACCTCCCGACGAGGTCTATGTTTACAGACCCGGAGGAACGCTGACTTCAAACGGCACTCCCTCGACGGCCAATTTCAGCTCATCGGCCGGTAGGACTGTAATGAACGCGTCAACGGATCCGAGTCCGTTCCTTTCGGACGGTACACAGGGCGGGCTAAGCATAACAAGCGTTGGAAGCCCGGATTCTACTATAACGTTTTCT
>CAIKZJ010000275.1 GCA_903831845.1 uncultured Ignavibacteriota bacterium | reverse complement strand
TATTCCTGTCTCTGGGGCTCATATACGACGAAGGTATTGTTTATTGAAAATATAAAGAAAGTTGGTTCTGAAATTCCGCAGAAATACTCGCTTTCACAAAATTACCCGAACCCGTTTAATGCAGTTACGCAGATTGAATTCGGGATAAAGGAGAAAGGGAATTACAGTTTAAGGATTTATGATGTTACGGGGAAAATGATTCAGGAAGTGTTTAAACAGGACTTCGAGCCGGGGGAATACAGGACTATCATTAATGCGGGTAGATTATCGTCGGGTGTATATTTTTACAGGCTGGAATCAGGTAGTGTTGTTCTAACAAGGAAGTTTGTATTAATGAAATAATCATTTCAATCCTGAGAGTACTGAATCCCGGCATTAAAGAAGAAGCTCTTCCGTTTGTATGCAGTAATGACAAAGTGTAGTGAATACTTAAAAAGTGCTAATCGTAGTAGTACTGGATTCCCGCTAAGAGCATGCGGGAATGACAAAGTGGGTGTTGTTGCTATTAACATTTAACATTTAACAGTTAACATTTAGAGCAATTAGTAATTAATAATTAATAATTAATAATTAGTAATTGAGAGCTGGTTTATCAATTAGCAATTAAAATTCAATATTTAACTAATAACATTTTTATATGCTTAGGGGGAACAAAGAAACAGAGGGGAAAGAACTTGATGAGATGAATGCGGAGGAGCTGGGGATGTTGTTTCCGATTCATCTTGAAGAGTCGAGGGATGACTGGGAGAGCGTTTACCGCGCAGAGAGAATGAGAATTGTCGAGGCTTTGCATTGTTCGAACATCGCGGCGATAGAGCATATCGGAAGCACGGCTGTTCCCGGAATTGTGTCGAAACCAACTGTTGATGTTTTACTGGTTCTTGAAAGGGAGGCAGAACTTGATTATGTGGTTTCAGGAATGAAGAGTCTGGGCTATTCTTATATTCCCAAGCCTGAAAATCCGGAGCCGCATATGATGTTCGTTAAGGGGTATACTAAACACGGATTCGAAGGTCAGGCATTTCATGTACATGCGAGATATCCGGGCGAACATGACGAGCCCATATTCAGGGATTATCTGATTGAGCATCCGGGTATCGCAGCGGAATACGAGATGCTGAAAGTAGAGCTGGCTGCAATGTACAGGCATGACAGGGAAAGCTACACTGAAGGAAAGAGTAGGTTCGTTTTGCGGATTCTTAAAGAAGCTAAGCATGATTTTGCATTAAGCGATTGACGATGTGAAAAGGTCAAGGCAAGGCCTGCTGTGATGATGCAGTTTTGCATTTCGCCGAACACTCAAAATGGATAGTTTATAAACACAACAGGCAGTTTTTGTGAGGACAGTTTTATCAATTATAGAATAAATTAAATCCGAAACCAATAATCGCTTATGAGGAATAAAGCATCGTTCATTTCAGGAAAGTTTTACACTCTTGTTTCTTCTCTTCTGCTTTGCATAATATCATTTTCGTGCAATGAAAACGGGATTTCGGAATATCATCTCGTATCAATGGGTGTGCGGGGCCGTGTCATAGGCGGAACACGGAACACCGGCGCTCCGAACCTGACAGTAAAAATACAGGACCAGTCCTGCGTCACGGATAACACGGGCAGTTTTCTGTTTAACGGCATAAAACCGCCTTTTGATGTTTTTGTAAGTGATACTCTTAACAAGACTGCAAGCATATTCAGGGGGTTTAATTCGCCGAGTCTGATGATTCCGCACGACGTACCGAATCTTAATTCTGCATTTCCCGAGGCAGCGTTCAAAGTGAAGGCGAACATTCCGTATCCCATTAACAACATGCGTGTTTACTTCACGGACGGTCTGAATACAAACGGCATGGGAGCGGCCTCTGACGCGGATTCGGTTTCATTTACGGTTGCGCTGAATGAAAACAAGCCTGTTCGGGGAAAACTCTATGTGCTCTTATATACAACCGACATAGACGGCAAAGTGACTTCATACAACAGGTTCGGATACATAGACAGTGTTTATGCAAATCCGGGTTCGTCGTTGTCATACATTATTCCGGATTCCATTTTTAAAACAACACCTGTTGTTAAATCGATTACAGGTTCGATACTGACACTTCCGTACGGATACAGCTGGTCAGCATCATTTTGTATTAGCATGTCGCCGAGGATTTACGATTATTCGCCTGCTTCGACTGTAATAATGAGGAACATTCAGACTAACTTCAGTATTATCGTTCCGTATTTCGCTTACGGTCCCGGATATTCATTCGTCAGTTTACAGCTTTTTGACAGCACTGGTTCGCAGGTTAAGAGCGGTTACATAAATACCTGTGTCGAAACCTGGGGAGGTAACACATTATCGGTTATATCTCCGCAGGAAGCCGGTCTTAGCTCACCGCCTGCAGGTTCGGTTGTTGATGCGAACACTGTATTCAACAGGGTGGTTCAGAATCAGGGAAAGATGTCTCATTTTATCTTCAGCGATTCGGTCAGAACATTTCACGTATACACGGTCGGGACAACGTGCACGATGAAAGATTTTGAGAATATGGGTATAGGAACCTTCGCTGCCGGGTCGAAGATATATGTGACAGTCGATGAATCCGGAGCGGGGTATTACACAGATTTACTGTTTACGCCTAATCTGGACAATATATGCGGGTACAGGACACCGCCGGGAACGAGGGTTTTTTATATGAGAACAATTAACAATTAGTAATTAATAATTAGTAATTAAAGAGCAGGGATTCTAATATTTTTCCGATAATAGTATAGGGACGGAACATCTTATTTTATTTGAAGTATAAAAATAGATTATATAAATTTACAGAAGTAATGGTAATAACTGTAAAATTTATTTTAATAAATTATACAAACGAAAGGGATTTGAAATGAAAAAAGTAATTTTGGCAGTTTTATTATTGATGCTGGCAGGTTCATTGTCAGCGCAGACACCGTTTAATTTCGGCGCGAGCGTGGGATACAACGCTCCGGCGGGGAAATTCGGGGATGTATATAAAGGGGGAGTAGCGGGCGACGTAACGCTTTTCTATTCCACTCCGGCACCCGGGCTTGACCTTACGTTCAGAGTCGGATACGGTCAGTACAAATACAAAAATGATTTCTTCGTAGACCAGGTAAGAACAAATTTCGCGGGCTATTCAACGGATTTCAATCCCAGCTGGAAGCTAACGGATGTACCGATAATGGTAGGCGGAAAATTGAAATTTCCTGTACCGGGAATCGACCCCTATGTTACGGGTGAGCTCGGTCTCCACATGTTAAAGTACGAGAACAGGTTCATAGAAGGAAGCTTCAACACTTCTTCATCGAATCCGCTTCAGATTAATCTTAACAGCACTTCCGAAAGCGCGAGCGAGACGGCGTTCGGT
>CAIKZJ010000274.1 GCA_903831845.1 uncultured Ignavibacteriota bacterium | reverse complement strand
CCCCGTCGCGCTTGCAGACGTAGTGAACGTTTTTCTTAACTTTGTCTATTCCGTTGTTCGGGCAGCAGGAGAATCCGACTTTTTTCAAAAGGGGAATGTCGAATTCGTCGTCGCCTATGTACGCGAAACTTTCGTCTTTAAGTTTGTACTTCTTCTTTAACTGCTCGTACGGAACGAGTTTGTCGTCAACGTTCTCGAACAGATAATGGATTTTAAGTTTTTCCGTACGTGTCTTGTTGACCTTTGAACTCCTTCCGCTGATGACAGCGAACTTCAGCCCGAGTTCCCTGCCGCGCACGAGTCCGAACCCGTCGTGCGTGTGGAACATTTTAATTTCCTCGCCGCCCGTCGTGTATATTATATGACCGGTCGAAAGGCAGCCGTCGAGGTCCATCAGTACAAATTCGATTTTCTTTAAATCGGGTTTTTTCATTTTATACTTTATTGAATGAAGGGCAGATGTCGGAAAGGAAACATTCGCCGCATTTGGGTTTCTTCGCCTGGCATACGAGCCTGCCGTGCTCTCCGATTCGCATCGAAAAATAAAACTGTTCTTTCGGCGGGACGATTTCCTTTAATTCCATTTCTATCTTTTCGGGGTTGTCGTTCTCGATTAGACCCAGACGCGCCGAAACCCTCTTCAGATGAGTGTCTACAATGATTACGTCTTCCTTGCCGAAACAGTTTCCGAGAACAACCGACGCGGATTTTCTTCCGACTCCCGGAAGTTCCGTAAGCGATTCCATGTCGCCCGGCACTTTGCCTTTGTGCTTCTCTTCGAGTTTTTCGCAAAGGGCGATTATGCTCTTTGTCTTGTTGTTGTAAAAGTTAATAGTCTTTATCGAATCCCTGAATTTCTCCGTGCCGTCTTTTAGTATGTCCTTCGGTGATTTATATTTCGATTTGTACAAGGGCGTCATCGTCTTATTGACGCTCACGTCCGTGCACTGCGCCGCGAGAACTGTAGAAACTATCAGTTCGAACGGGTTCTTGAAATCGAGATGGCATTTTGCGTCGGGATAATTTTCGGCAAGCCGTTTTATTATTACCTTTACCCTTTTTGCGAGTTCGTCTTTGCCCATTATCTGATGAAATAGTTTAGCATTTTGTAAACGAGTTTCGCCGCAAGAAAATCGGGATACGTGTATCCCTTCTGCGGAGCGAGTTCAACGAGATCGAATCCGACGACTTTTCTTCTCTGTCCGAGTTTCTTCAGAAGCGTCATCGTTTCTTCCCAGTAAAATCCCAGCGGCTCAGGAGTGCCTGTAGAAGGCATTACTGACGGGTCGAAGTAATCTATGTCGAACGTTACGTAAACATTTTTCTTCAGACCGGCGATTACCTTGTCCATCCAGTTCTTTCCATGAAGCCCGTTTCTTATCGCGTACGCGTAATACGTTTTAATCTTGTTCTTCTTTATAAATTTGCTCTCGTCGATGCACTGCGCCCTGATGCCCACCTGCGTTATGTCTTTCGTGAACTCCGCTACTCTTGAACAGAAACAGGCATGCGAGTATTTCGTGCCTTCGTATTCGTCGCGCAGGTCGGAGTGCGCGTCGAAATGAAGAATGGATAAATCCTTGTAAGAATCGAAATGCGCCTTGATAGGAGCGGTCGATATTGTGTGTTCTCCGCCGAGAGTCACGACGAACTTCCCGTTGTCAATATGCTTCTTTACATTCTTATAAATGAAATCGATAGCCGGTTTTCCTTTGAGGCCTTTCATTTTCAGAGACGGAAGAGAAGCGATGCCTTTTTCGAAACAGAATTCCCTGTCGAGTTCCTCGTCGTAGAATTCTACGTAGTGCGACGCTTTGTAAATCGCCTCCGGCGCCTTTCCAGTTCCCTTGCCGTATGAGGTGGTCGCCTCGTAAGGCACGGGCAGTATGGCGACGGCGGAGTCCTTGTAGTTCGAGTACTCGTCCTCTATCGCGAGAAAATTCTTATTTATGTCGAGCGTTTTTATCATTGGCTTATGTATTCTTCGGCGTTAAACAATTCCTTTAAAACTTTTATAACGGGGTTTTCACCCGCGGGCGCCGTGTCCGCGGACGGGACGAAATGCTCTCCCGCTTCATAGGTCACTTCAGGGATTTTTTTTTTAATGCTTCCAGTCCGGAAATGAGTTCTGAAATGTCCACGACCTCTTTGTTTATCCTGCAGAGTT
>CAIKZJ010000273.1 GCA_903831845.1 uncultured Ignavibacteriota bacterium | reverse complement strand
TCAAGAATCAAGAAGAGCAATGTTCTAATCATTTAAAATTTACGATTTGAAAATAAAAAAACTCCCTTCTGAAGAAGGGAGCTTTTATGTAGCGTTTATCTTTATCAAAGCATTTTAGCGCTGCTAAACTTCGTATCGTTGTTTTCCGCAAACCATACTTTTATCTTACTTCGTTTCGTTCACTCTCGTAATTTTCTCTCGTTTTCTCTCTCTTGAATATCACTTTTTCTCTTAATTCATTTGCCGAGAGTGATATGCTGCTTAAAAGTTATTAATCTAAAATTTACAATTTAAAATTGCAAATTGTTTTTAGTACATGCCGCCCATATCGCCCATTCCGCCCGGAGGCATCATAGGAGCTTTTTCCTTTTCAGGCTTTTCGCAGATTGTGGTTTCGGTCATAAGGAGCAGTGAAGCCACTGAAGCCGCGTTTTCAAGTGCTACTCTTGTAACCTTTGTGGGGTCGATGACGCCGACCTTGATGAGGTCTTCATAGACTTCCGTTGCAGCGTTGTAGCCGTAACCGCCTTTGCCTTCTTTTACCTTGTTGAGGATAACTGAACCTTCTTCACCCGCGTTCTTAACGATCTGTCTGATGGGTTCTTCAATTGCTCTCTTGATTATCTTCACGCCTGACATAATATCCTGGTTATCGCTCTTGAGCGAGTCGAGTTTATTTGAAACTCTGAGAAGGGCAACGCCGCCGCCCGGGACGATTCCTTCTTCAACGGCCGCTCTGGTCGCATGAAGGGCGTCTTCGACTCTTGCTTTCTTTTCTTTCATTTCGACTTCCGTCGCCGCGCCGATCTTGAGGACCGCAACGCCGCCTGAAAGTTTCGCGAGTCTTTCCTGGAGTTTTTCCTTATCGTAATCCGATGTTGTCTTTTCAATCTGTGATTTTATTTCGCTGATTCTCTTCTTTATGTCTTCATTTTTTCCGGCGCCTTCAACTATAGTTGTGTTATCCTTGTCGATAACGACTCTCTTTGCTGTACCGAGGTAAGCCACTGTGGCGTTCTCGAGCTTGTAGCCCTGTTCTTCCGAAATTACCGTTCCGCCTGTAAGTATCGCGATATCTTCGAGCATTGCTTTTCTTCTGTCGCCGAATCCGGGCGCCTTTACAGCCGCGATCTTAAGCGTGCCGCGGAGTTTGTTGACGACCAGCGTAGCAAGTGCTTCGCCTTCGAGGTCTTCGGAGATGATAAGCATGCTGCGTCCCTGCTGCGCTACTTTTTCGAGTATCGGGAGCAGGTCTTTCATCGTGGAGATCTTCTTATCATGAATAAGGATAAGCGGGTCTTCTAGTTCCGCTTCCATTGAATCCGCATTCGTTACGAAGTAGGGTGACAGATAACCTCTGTCGAACTGCATACCTTCAACAACATCAAGCGTCGTGTCAGTGCCTTTTGCTTCTTCAACCGTTATAACGCCGTCTTTTCCGACTTTATCCATAGCTTCGGCGATAAGTTTTCCGATTGAAGGGTCGTTATTCGCGGAGATAGATCCGACCTGCGCTATTTCCTTGTTTTCCTTGATAGGCTGTGAAAGTTCCTTCAAGCCTTTTACGAGTGTTTCAACCGACATATCTATGCCTCTTTTGAGGTCCATCGGGTTCGCGCCGCCGGTAACGTTTTTAAGGCCTTCTCTGAAGATAGCCTGAGCGAGAACTGTTGCTGTCGTGGTACCGTCGCCGGCCACGTCTGATGTCTTTGAAGCTACTTCCTTAACCATCTGGGCTCCCATGTTTTCAATCGGGTCTTCGAGTTCGATTTCTTTAGCAACTGTAACGCCGTCTTTTGTTACGTTGGGCGCACCGAACTTCTTGTCGATTATTACGTTGCGGCCTTTAGGACCGAGTGTAACCTTTACCGCGTTGGCAAGTTTATCAACACCTTTGAGGAGGGCTGATCTTGCTTCGGTATCGAATGTTATTATTTTTGCTGCCATATTTTTATAATTTTTGAATTTGAATTTAATTTAGATAATAGCGTATACATCTGATTCTCTCATAATGAGGTATTCTTCACCGTCGATTGTGACTTCGGTACCTGAATATTTGCCGTAAAGAACCTTATCACCCACCTTAAGTTCGAGAGGGGAGACTTTTCCGTCTTCCGCGACACGGCCTTTGCCGACCGCAAGAACTTCACCCTGCATGGGTTTTTCTTTTGCAGTGTCCGGGATAATAATACCCGATGCTGTTTTCTCTTCAGCCTTGGAGGGTTTCACTACCACTCTGTCGGCCAGAGGCTGGATTTTTAATTTTGCCATGTAGATAATTCCTTTCGTTTATTTGTAATTTAAATTTAGTTTCTTCAGAAAAG
>CAIKZJ010000272.1 GCA_903831845.1 uncultured Ignavibacteriota bacterium | reverse complement strand
CGCTTCCGGGGCAGACGGGATAAAAACCCAGCGCGCTGAACACGTACCATGCCGACATCTGACCGCAGTCGTCGTTTCCGCAAAGTCCGTCGGGACCGCTTCTGTACATCGTCTTCATAATATTATATACTCTTTCCTGCGTTTTCCACGGAGCCCCGGCATACGAATAAAGATAAGGAATGTGGTGGCTCGGTTCGTTTCCGTGAACGTAGTTCCCGATAACCCCGTCGCGCGTTACGTCTTCCGATTCCTGAAAATACTTATCGTCTACGTACATAGTGAAAAGTGAATCGAGTTTTGATATAAAAGCAGCGTCGCCGCCGAGCAGTTTAATATATCGGCCGGGATCGTGCGGAACGTAGAGCGAATAATTCCACGCGTTTCCTTCGATGTAGCCCTGATTAACTGTGCTCATCGGATCAAACGGGGTTTTCCATTTCCCGTCCGAATTTTTAGCACGCACGAAACCTGTCGAGGGGTCGAAAATATTCTCGAAGAAATAGCTGCGTTTCAGGTATTCGGCTTCCGCGCTTCTGTCTCCGCTAATTTTTGCGGTGTTGTAAATTGTCCAGTCGTCGTAAGAATATTCGAGCGTCTTCGATGCCGAGTTCGAGTTCAGGTCTTCCGGAACGTATCCGTACTTTTTATAGAGTCCGACTCCGTCGAAGAAATCACGGTTGGAAGTAGTTACCATAGCGTCGAATGCTTTTTTATAATCAAATCCTTCGAGCTTTTTCGAAACCGCGTCGGCAATCACCGATACTGCGTGATACCCTATCATACACCAGTTCTCGTTAGCCTGATGCGACCATACAGGCAGCATCCTGTGAACGCTCTGTTCGAAATGCGCCAGCATTGAATTAATCATGTCCGACGCGCGTTTCTGCTGTATGACAGTAAACAACGGGTGAAGCGCCCTGTAAGTATCCCAGAGAGAGAACGTGGAATAATTCACAAAGTTCTTTGAGTTGTGCACGTTCATGTCGAGCCCGCGGTAGTCGCCGTTAACGTCGTTATAGATTGTCGGACTAAGATAAGCATGGTACAATGAAGTATAGAACATCTTCATTCGTTCTTCGGGCGCGTCCGCCTGAATCCTGCCCAGTTCCGAGTTCCATTTTTCCTTTGCCTTTTCTTTCACCGAGTCAAAATCCCATCCGGGAATTTCCTCCGAAAGGTTTTTCAGCGCGTTTTCGGAGCTTACTCCCGAGATACCGAATTTAATCTTTACAGCTTCGTCTTTGTTTGTCCTGAAATTCATGAACATTTTAATTTCCCTGCCGGCGGCCTCCGGAAAATTCTTTTCCTGGTTGAACTTCCGCCAGAACCCGCGGTACACAGTACCGTCTTCGCGTTTGAAACCGTATTCCGACAGCGGCTTCGAAAGCACCATCGCGAAATAAATGAAGCGCGTGCGCGCCCAGCCGGATGTTATCTTGAAACCCGTAATAAGCGTGTCATTTTCCACGCGGACAAAAGTCCAGACGTTCTTTCCGTCGTAATTATATATTCCGTATGTAAGGTCGAATACAATATGCGCGTTATCTGATTCAGGGAAAGTATATCTGTGAAATCCCGTTCTTTCGGTCGCGGTAAGTTCTGCGAGTATATTGTAATCGTCCAGCATTACGCTGTAATATCCGGGATGAGCGTTCTCGGTTGAATGAGAAAAAGAAGACCTGTAGCCGCTGCGCTGGCCGAATCTGTTACCCGGATTCAGTTTGAGTTCGCCGGTTGTCGGCATTAT
>CAIKZJ010000271.1 GCA_903831845.1 uncultured Ignavibacteriota bacterium | reverse complement strand
TTACATGCAGGGCAAGAACTACCAGTTCGCGCGCCGGAAACGCGACGACGGCAGTCCGTTCGAGGATGTGGTAGAATACGAAGAGGGGTTATGGCATTGCATAAGCCCGGATTTTCTCGAAGACCAGATAAACAGACAGCTGTACAGACTCGACCAGACCGGAGATGGCGGATATATAGACGTATACCTTCTTCACAATCCGGAATATTACCTTAACTATGCCTGCAAGAACGCCTATGAAAAGGAAGACGCGCGCAAGGAATATTATTACAGGATAAAGAAAGCGTTCGAGTTTCTCGAGGAAAAAGTCCAGTTCGGAAAAATAAAAAGTTACGGTGTTTCGTCGAACACGTTCCCTCACAAGAGCATTAATTACGATTTCACCTCACTTGAGAAACTGCTCGAAATAGCTTCGTCTATCTCTTCGGTTAATAATTTTAAGACGATTCAGCTTCCTTTTAACATAATCGAATCCGATGCCTATTTCGAAAAAAACAACTGCGGCGGCACGAAGACTGTGCTTGAACTCGCCGCGGAACGCGGAATAAGGGTTCTTGTCAACCGTCCGCTTAACGCCATTACCCGGAACGGTCTAGTCCGCCTTGCCGATTTCACTCATGATAAATTCGACAGGAACGAGTTTCTAAAATACCTTGAAGTGGTCGAACTGATGGAAGACGATTTCCTCCGCGAGAAATTCAGAAACGATAACGTTCCGGAAAACGACCTTGAACTTCTGAATGCCACGATGGTGGCGGGAAGAACCCTTAAAAACAACTGGGAGTCATTCGGCACGATTGAACATTTCAACGACGTGGTTGAACATTTCTTCGCGCACAGACTGAACCTTCTTGTCGATTACTTCGAGGAGAAGGTCAACGACGACGACCTCGTGAAGCAGTTCGACAGGTACATTAAGCTCATCTTCAGGCTGCTTAACATGACGTCTAATTATTATAAGGAGTACGCAAACCGCCGCTCGGGCTATCTGCACAGCGTTTTCGCGGATTATCTTGACGGCGCGCAGAATAATTTCACGCTTTCGCAGAAAGCCGCGAAAACCTTGTCTTCGGTTCCCGGTGTGTCGTGCGTTCTCGCTGGGATGAGAAAGGAAAAGTATGTAGATGACTTTGCCGGCATAATGGACTCTCCGCCCGTGAAACAGTACGACCGTATTTTGAGTAAACTAAGAGAGGACCTTCTCGGTGCTCTTCAGGATAAATAAATTTTATTTAAGTGAACTTCAGAAGATTAACAAACATTAACGGAAATCAGAAAATCATAATTCTGGGCTCCCTTATAGTGCTGTTCATAATTCTCTTTTTCTTCTACAGAAGAGCGGCGGTCAGGAACGAAAGCGTCGTAAAGGAATTCTCAACCACAACAGTGAAATCTCTTTCAACCGACGAACTGAAAAAAGTCATTCCTGCCCGCATCGATTCAATTGTATCTCTTTTCGGAATAAAGAAAGAATGGATCAGGGAAGCGGGCTCATCACCGGAGCCGGACAAGAAGAAACAGAAATCCGAAAAAGTGAAAAAGCCCGTAATGCCTCCTCCGCCGACGGGACTGTGGTTCTCCAAAGAAATAACTATTCCGAAGGACGTTCCGGCGGCAGAAATAAATTTTGAAATATCAAACTCGCTCTATGAGTATGATTTTGACTGTTCGGGCTCCGAAGACCCGAAGAGCGGCAATCTTTCCCTCAGCGTTTTCAATAAGCGCGATTCGTCGAAGAAAATGCTCGGATCTGTGCAGTTTGTTTACTCGGATAAGGTTAAGAGGGAAGCGGCCGATATCTGCCTTATACTAGATAAAGTAGAAGACATTCCTATAGACAAGCTGGAAAAACTGCTGAAGTCGCCCGAAAAATATTCCGTAGTGCTGCCTGACATCGTCGACAAGATTGACGCGCAGACTGTTGTTCTGGATTCGAAAAGGGATTTTCTTCTTTTCATGGATATAGGAATTCCGGAAGACCTTACCGCGGAATTCAAGACCGATATGAAAGAGAAGGAATGGAAATCAAAAGTCCGCTCGGTATGCTACGAATACGACAAGGCGGCGGGAGTGATTGTCCTGAACCCCAGAAAAATAGCTCCTCTCGGCACCGACATACTAACGGAATTCGGATTGTACAATCTGAAAGCATACAGGGACACCGTGCTCGTCAGGTTCAATTCTGAAGAAAAAGGCCAGCATAAGATAAACGCGCTTTTTAACGACATAGTCACGCGCACACAGAAGGGCGGAAGAAGCATGATTTATCTCGTAAAATTCAGCGCCGACGATTTCGCGGCGTACACATCTGACATATTTAAACTAAAAAGAAAAGGTTACAAGTTCTTTACGTTTACCGATATACTGAAAAGGCGCGCGAAGAATCCCGAAACGGAAGTAAAGCAGGAGATAACAGGTTGACTGAACATTCGAACCGCATGAAGTACGCTCTGCGCGAGGCGGAGCGGGCGTTCGACGGGAAGGAAGTGCCCGTCGGCTGCATAATAGTTTTCGAGAACAGGATAATCGCGAAGTCGCACAACCAGATAGAAACTCTCAACGACCCGACAGCGCACGCAGAAATGCTGGCGCTGACCTCTGCGTTCGACGCTTTACAGAGCAAGTCGCTGAAAGGTTGTTCGATGTACGTAACGCTTGAGCCCTGTTCAATGTGCGCTGGCGCGATAGTTCTTTCAAAGATAGACAACCTTTATTTCGGCGCTTACGACAACAAGGCCGGCGCGTGCGGCAGCGTGCTCAACATCACAAACAACAAATCACTCAACCACAAAGTAAACGTTTACGGCGGCATACTTGACGAAGAATGCGGGCTGCTTCTGAAAGTGTTCTTCGAGCTAAAGCGCTCCAATTAACATTTAACATTTAGCATTTAACAATTAAAGAGCAGAGACTGGTAGTAAGTTGTAAACCAATAAATTTGTCATACCGGCGAAGGCCGGTATCCATTAACTAAGTACGAATATAACCGATAGCCGCACTTTTTTTAACGGTGCTTCACTATTCTATTTAATACATCCGCTCGTTTGATTCTTTTGATATGCTAAATATCACAACCTATCATAGATTTTAACTTTTTTTTGTAATTTCACAGCTAAGTAAATGATAAAACAACAAAGGGAAAATTTTTTGTGAAAACATATCAAAATGTTTCATTTTTTTTAAGTTGGAAATAGAGAGAGCAAAAAGTGTGACATGTACATATCAGATGAGTGTCATTAAATGACACTAAAATACAGAAATGTGTCACAGAAGTATTGATAAAACAATGCAGGTAGTGCAAATCTCTGAAATAATGTCATAAAAGTGTCACATGGACAGATTTTACGCTTTAAGAAGAAGATTATCAAGAGTTTACATTTGACACTATCATATGACACCATGATTTCTTTTCTTACGGAAATCCTGATGTATGATTTTCCCGTAAAACCGATTATTTCAAAGAACAAAATAACAATACAAATATAATAAAGAACGTATTATTCCGCGTAAAATTATGCTCATCCGGCTCGTAACAGATTGAAAATACAACAGCATAAAATCAGCTTTTCTGATTGGCGGGAAAATTTTTATTATCGATTTATTCCTTTTATGTTATTTAAGGAATGAATAAAATTATATTGTGAATGTCGATTTTTCTCTGTTTATTTTCATTTACCTAAATTGAATATTTTTTAATATGAAATTAATAGTCCAATTATTATTTCTATTACTTCTGCTAGTTTTCATCCAATGCAGTGTTTTCGCTCAGACTGAAAATTTATTTGTAATTTGCGAGCGTGGCGGATACGGATACATTAACAACAAAGGCGAGATTGTTATAGAGCCTCAATTTGACTACGCAGATGACTTTTCCGAAGGCAGGGCTGTCGTTATGCTTGAGAAAAAGAAGAAGGGACATTCGAAATACGGAGTAATAAACGAAAAAGGGCAGTTAGTATTCAGGATTGAATTGGGAGAACCGGATACACAATATAATGAGGGCGTTTTGAAAGTAAGGGGAGAATATTACGAAAATTCGGTGTATTATGACATAAACGGAAAGATTATTTATTACAACGAAATTTTTCCAGGAGCAGAATTCACGGACGGATATGATTCTGTATGGGTAGGGAGAAAAAATAAGATTGGTTTCCTTAACAGGAACGGAAAAATAACAGTTGATACAATATTCAGCAACATTTGTAAAGTAGGCAGCGGTTATGCAATTGTTACGAAAGATGGAATAGATTACCTGCTTGATTCATCGGGAAAGTTGATAGAGACAAGTTGCTTTAAAGGTAACGACGAATACTCTCAGAAATCAAAGCGGTTCAGTGATCACGGAATTATTCAATACGGGTTAATTGCAGTTAAGTTAGACGGAGTGTGGGGATACATGAACACAAAAGGCAATTTAGTGATTAAGCCACAGTTTGTGAGAGCGCATAATTTTTCTGACGGTCTGGCACTGGTGAGTTTAAAAGGCAGATACGGATATATCGATACAACCGGAAAGTATATTATTAAACCAAAATATCCGGAAGCAACAGATTTTTCAGAAGGATTAGCTTTTGTTTCGACCGATACTTCCGGTTTATTATATGTCGGTTCAACGGATGCGGTAATCAATAAAAACGGCAAAATCGTTTTTACGGCGGACTCTGTTTATGGTTTTGAAAAATACGTTAACGAGAATAATGAAGTCGTTATAAGAGAACATATTTTTCTTCTCCCATCCGAATTCAAAGATGGAATGGCAAGTTTCCGTGAAGGTTTTTATGACAGTAGAATCAGATATGTAAACAAAGAAGGGAAATTGATTTGGTGATTCGGGCGAATGAAAACCGTTGAAACGGTTTTATCAGATAGTTTTATTTTTAATCCCATTGTTGAAACCGTGGGCTACAATGTTTCGGGTGGTAACATCCGACATAAAATATAATTTCTTTAAGGTCCTCCCCCGCCCCGACGTACGTCGGGACACCCCCTCCAAAGGGGGACACGTTTTTCAATTAACAATTAGCATTTAGCGGTTAGCAATTTTTAAGAGCAGAGGCTTGTAGAAATCTTCGTAATTTTTTCTCCTTAATATGTTGGAGCTTGGAGAGGAATACTATAATGTTATTACCCACCCCCGCCCCGATGTACATCGGGGCACCCACGCCAGCGGGGGACACGGTTTTCAATTAGCAGTTAACATTTAACAGTTAACAATTTTAAGAGCAGAAGTTTGTAGTTACAAGTTATCCCGACGAGTCGGGACGCCCCGAGTAACTCGGGGGTAGACGCCGAACGCGGAAGTTAGTAGAAGAGTATTCTGATATTTTCTTCCTCCTTCTCAATCTCCAATTTGAGAAAGAGAAAAATAAGAATAATATATTACGCGTTGTACGGTCATGCAGTCGCCTGACCGTGTGTCGGGTGGTAACACCCGACACACAAAACAAAGTTTACATATCCGCACTGAAAAAGATGTTCAGATGAGGTATATTTGACTTAATTATACGGTGATTTAAACTATAATAATCTGATGAGGGCCTGTCCCAATTGCGGAAATAAGGAATATAAAGAGAGGATAAGGGAAAAGGATTTCATTATCGGCGAGTGCAAAGGATGCGGTCTTACGTATCTGCTCAATCCTCCCGATGAGAAAGAAATCTATGAAGATTATTATACTATTGAATTCAAGGGGGATGATTACAGGAAAGACTCGCCTTACGAACACCTTTCTGAAATATTCGAGATAAACAGACAGCGTGTCGCTTTCATCAGGTCGCTTACACAACAGGTTTTTAAATCAGCCGGCAACAATTTCACTCTTCTCGATATCGGATGCGGCACGGGACTCTTTCTGAAATCCTGTACAGCCGCTGGTTTCCGCGTATCGGGCATTGATGTATCTATGAACGCGCTTAATTTCGCAAGAGAAAATTACAAACTGGATGTAAGCAGTAAAACACTTGACGATTTGCTGAAAGAAGGAAAGAAGTATGACATCATCACTATGTGGCACGTTCTCGAGCATATAATGAATCCAGTTGAAGAACTGAAAAAGGTCAGGGGGATTTTAAAGGAAGGCGGATTGTTAATAGTAGAAGTGCCGAACCTGAACAGCGTTAAATTCAGGCTGAGCGGCAAAAAATGGAAAGGCGGAAATCATCCGCTGTATCACAGGAGTTTCTTTACGGCCGGAACGCTGAAAGACACTCTGATAAAAGGGGGATTCAGTAAAACAGAATTGCGGAATCTGCCGTACATTCTTGAAAATAAGGGGTTCTTATACAATCAGTCGAAGAAAGTATTCAACAAATTCTCGGCTGACGCATTCCTTGATGTTAAGGCATCATAAAAAATGATTAAGAGTAAAAACGAAATACAGGATACAGGATTAAGCTCGAAGTACCAGACGAGAACGCAGCGTATTATAGAAAAAAACGGTTCGTTCAACGTAAGAAAGACGGGGATCGGCCGTCTGGAATCGTTCAATCTTTATCATTACCTTATAAACGTTTCATGGCCGCGTTTTTTCCTGCTCGCGTTAATATTTTACGTTGTAGTGAACGCGTTATTCACAGTGTTTTACGTAATAGCCGGACCGGAGCATTTGGGGATAGAGACGGACCAGGGCGCGCTTCATTCCGTAATGAACTCGTTTTTCTTCAGCGCTCAAACCCTTACAACCGTTGGTTTCGGGCGGGTTAACCCTCAGAATTTCTGGACGAATGTCGTAGCGACGCTGGAAGCGGGAATCGGGCTGATGGTTTTTGCGGTAGCCACCGGTCTGCTTTACGGACGTTTTTCAAGACCGGTTACAAACATATTGTTCAGCGAAAATGCAATCATCACAAAATGGGGCGAGAACCAGACTGCGTTTCAGTTCAGGATAGCAAATGCCTTCTCTACGAACATGATGGAGGCGGAAATAAAACTTATGGGTTCCTGGCTTGAAAAGGTGAACGGAGGAACGGAGATAAGAAGGTTTTACAACCTGGACCTCGAGTACAGAAAGATAAATTTCTTTCCGACAGTCTGGACAGTAAATCATATAATAAACGAAGAAAGCCCGCTGTTCGGAAAATCTTTCGAAGAGTTAGACAAAGGTGACGCTGAGTTTCTTATACTCTTCAAGGCGTACGACGATACCTTCGCTCAGACGGTCAACGCGCGTTATTCGTACACGCACGACGAACTGGTTTACGGCGTCAAATACATACATATTATTTCAATAGACGGAACAGGCAGAACAACGGTTGAACTCGACCGTCTCAACGATTTCGAAAAGGTGGAAATGTGAAATTAAAAATTCTCTTCTTAATACTCATATCGGTTTTTGCAGTAAATCTCCGCGCTCAGGTAAGCGGAAAACTTCTTCCGCCGTCGACGGGAATTTACGCCGGGGTATTTCCCGATATGGGAAGCACCGAAGACAGCGTGACGAAAGAAAGAATAAAGGAGTACATAGACCTCTCCGGCCACAATCCGGTCTGGGTCTGCTTTTCAAACAATTGGTTTAAGGGAATTAAATTCCCAACGAACAACTGCAAAGTAATCGCATCATTCAACGCCGTGCCTTACATAAGAATAATGCCGCGCAACGACTGGATTACGGGAAGAAAGGATTACATATACGCGCTCGAAAGGATTGTTGACGGAACTTACGACGACGACCTGATTAAATGGGCAGAAGACGCGAAGAAGTACGGGAAGACTATACTCGCGGAGTTCGCGCCCGAAATGAACGGCAACTGGTTTCCGTGGAGCGGAGTTTTCAACGGAGGAAAGAAAGGCGCAGACCTGTACAAGGAAGCTCACAGGCACGTAGTTGAAATTATGCTCGACGAAGACGCGGACAACGTGACGTGGATGTACCACGTTAACGCCGTATCCGACCCGCTAAAAGACTGGAACACGGTGAAATCGTACTATCCCGGCGACGATTATATAGACTGGATAGGAATGAGCGTTTACGGCTCGCAGAAGCCGGGCTGGGCGTGGGAAAAATTCCTAGACGTATTCACTCCGGCTTACAGGGAAATGGAAAAAATTTCTTCGAAAAGACCGCTGGCAATCGCCGAGTTCGGAGTTGTGGAGGACCCTAACGCGGGAAGCAAGGCGGAATGGATTAAGGAGGCGTTCGACGCCGTTATCAGCGGGCGTTTTCCGAGGATTAAAGCAATTTCTTACTGGCATTCTTCTTTCGACAACGAGGACGGCAGCATTTCAAACATGAGGATCGATTCGTCGCCCGAAGTTTTGCAGACGTACCGCGAACTTATTAACTCTCCGGTGTTCAAAACGTCAGTAAGATTTTCGTTTACTAAGTGAAGTTTTTTTGATTATATTTATACGAAGACAAATTAAAAGGAGATGATATGGCAAATCCGGATAAAGAAAAACTCGTGTCGGTTTTCAAGAGCGGGCACGAAGGACTGATTGCTCTCGCGAAGTCGGTGCTCGACGAAGCGGGTATTGAATATCTGGTGAAGAATGAAGGGGTGCAGGACCTTGTGGGACTGGGCGTAGTCGGAACGGGATTCAATCCGCTGACAGGTCCGATGAACATAATGGTTTTGCCTGAGAACGAAGAATACGCTAAGGAACTGCTTAAAGATGTCGAGGAAAGCGGCGGCATTGAAAGCGACGACGAAGAGACCGAAACCGATAAATGAGCAAAAATAAAATCGGCGTAATAGGCGGCGGTGCGGCAGGATTTTTCGGAGCCGTTAACTGCGCGGAAAAAACCGAAAACGCCGAAATCACCATACTTGAAAAATCACCGAATGTCCTCTCGAAAGTCAGAATCTCGGGCGGCGGACGATGCAACGTAACAAACGCGCTTCGGAACGTCCGTGAATTTGTTTCAAATTACCCAAGAGGAAGCAAAGAACTGTTGTCCGTTTTTAACAAATTCGGAAGCGCCGAAACTGTTGACTGGTTTGAGTCGCGCGGCGTTAAACTGAAAACCGAAAAAGACGGAAGGATGTTTCCCGTTACCGACGACTCGGACACCGTCATATCTTTGTTTACTTCTCTTGCAAAAAAATACCGTATAAAGGTCGTTACAGGATTTGACGTCAACGCGATTGAAAAAACCGGAGCAGAAAAGTTTATCGTGTACGACAGAAAGAGAATAGCATACGCATTCGATAAGCTGCTTTACTGTCCCGGAGGTTTTCCGGATTCATCCGGATTTAATGTATTGAGAAAGCTCGGGCATACAATCGTTGAACCCGTTCCGTCTTTATTCTCTTTTGTTTGCAGGGATTCTCACCTTAAGGGACTTTCGGGTATTTCAGTCAGCAATGCAGCTCTAAAAATAAAGGGAACAAAATATTCTTCTGAAGGAAGCCTGCTCATAACCCACAACGGATTCAGCGGACCTGCCGTGCTGAAACTTTCGGCTTTCGCAGCGAGAATCCTTAAAGAAAAAGATTATAAATTCAGCCTAGTAATTTCCTTCCTTAATTATTCTGATATAATAGATGAATTAAAAACCGGAAGCGGGGAGAGAAAAATTCTTAACACGCACACCAAAGAAATACCCGCGCGTTTATGGGAGATGATAGTGAATCGTTCGGGTGTGAATACCGAAAAGAAATGGAGAGACGTTTCAAAGGCGGATATGC
>CAIKZJ010000270.1 GCA_903831845.1 uncultured Ignavibacteriota bacterium | reverse complement strand
TTCAGAGACGTCCGCGCCGTCGGCAAATATTTTTATTTTAAGTTTGTCTATATTCATAGCCTTTTATTTACCTGTTGATTCCCACTTCATTTCATTTTCCTTCAGGTCCGGATGCGTCACGACCATGTGGAGCACGACGGACTGGAAGGATTCGGAGTGAGGAGTGATTGTGCTTTCGTTAACGACGGGAATCACAACGCAGCTTGTTGCGTTCTTTGCCGTGTATCCTCCGTCCTTTCCCACGATACCGATAATTCTGGACTTCCTTTCTTTTGCCAGATCGATCGCCTTAATAAGATTAACACTGATATTTTTTTCGGCGTTTCCTCCGCCGACGGAGAGTATAAGAATACCGTCTTTATCGTTCAGCCTGCTTGTCCGGAGCCATTTCACAAACACAGTTTCCCATCCGTCATCATTCACCCTGGCAGTCAGTTCGGATACGTTATCTGTGGGCGCGTAGCATTCCATACCGCAGATCTTTCTGAAATCGTTTACTGTATGCGAAGCGTTGGCCGCGCTTCCCCCTACGCCGAGAATGAACAGCCTTCCCTGATTCTTCTTTATGCCGGCAAGATCAGTGACAATGCCGCCGATCGCTTTTTTATCGAGCCTGTTCACGACGTCCATGACTTCGCGGAAATATGCGTCAATATAATTCTCTGTCATTTTATACTTATGATTTTAAAGATAATATATATTTGCCGGTTTCTTCAATTCCGGAAAAAGAACCGATTTCATAGAACCTTTCCCTGACCTCGAAACCTGCCAGTTCGCCTTTTTCGATAAGCGAAATGAAAACCTCGTTAATATCAAAGGCTGTATTTTTGACCCGGCCGGTAAAAGTCTCTTTTTTCAGCATGCTCAGGCCGAAATCTATATAGCTGAACATACCGCCGGCATTCTTTTTATACGTTAATATTTTGCCGTTTCTGAAGTCGATATTGCTTTTATCCCATTTATCATCGTTCTTCAGAACGGTCATCAGTCCTTTTAAGGACTGACTTTTAAAATATTCAATAATATCAATGAAATCAATATTTAAATAAGAATCACCGTACATCACCATAAACGGATCGCTTAGCAGTTCAAATGCATTCATTACGGCGCCTCCGGTTCCGACGAGAGTATCGCCGTCGAAAGAATATTTCACATTAAGGCCGAATTTCGAGCCGTCGCCGACGTAATCGACAATTTCAGCGTGCAGGTTGCCGAGGCAGAGGACGACGTTACGGAAGCCTTTCTTTTTAAGCAGTTCAAGCTGGTGGTGAATAAAAGGTTTACCGGCGACCTCGATCATTGATTTCGGAATTTCGAGTGTTTTCGGATAAAGCCTTGTGGCCTTTCCTCCGGCAAGAACTGCTATTGAGGTATCCATCAGCTGTAAAATACTTTCTTAGCCCCTTCGAATTCAAAGGTAAACCACATCGGTTTCAGACCCATTTTTTTCATTGCTTCAACCAGTTTGGGCTTATTTTTAGAACAATAAAGCATAAGAAAACCGCCGCCGCCGGCGCCCACCACTTTACCGCCTGTAGCCCCGCTCTTAAGAGCAAGCTCGTAGGCTTCGTCGATGAAAGGATCAGAAATCTTATCGGAAAGTCCTTTCTTCGTGAGCCAGTGATTATGCAGTATCTCCCCGAATTCGTCTATTTTCCCTTCTTCGAGAATTCGTTTAGTGTAATAGCCGATTTCTTTTATTTTATGAAGTCTTTCAAGTGTGTCTTTGTCCTTGCTCTTGCTTTTTTCATTCTGTTCTGTCAGAACGGTGCTCGCGGAGCGCGATTTATTGAGACAGAAAAGGAATAGGTTATTCTGCAGTTCCATCAGCAGTTCTTCCCTGATATCGAGAGGTTCGACAGTAACGGTGCCGTCTTTGTCGAAATGGTATGCGTTAAAACCGCCGAACGCGGACGCATACTGGTCCTGCTTTCCTATGGGCTCTTTAAGAATGTCTATTTCAATCCTGCATGCAGTCTCGGCAAGTTTCTCTATCGACACATACTGACGCTTATAACCGAAAAGAGCGTTCAGAAGTGCGACGGTGAATGTGGAAGACGTGCCCAGACCGCTGTTAGAAGGAACATCAGCGATGGAAGCGATTTCGATCTGTTTTGATATACCTGTATAAATAAGCGCTTCCCTGAATATTCTGTGTTCGATTTTCGAAACGTCGTCGACTATTTCTGTTTTTGAATACGACAGTCTGATGTCTTCCTCAAATCTCTTGTTCAGAAGTATATGGACATATTTGTTAATGCTTGTGGCAAGAAGAAATCCGCCGAATTCCCTGTAATAAGAAGGAAGGTCGGTACCTCCGCCGCCCATCGAGATCCTCACGGGTGCTCTTGAAACTATCATTGTTTTTTCCCTTTGATGTTTTCAAACATAGATGTTACCGATTTTCTCATCGCTTCTTCCGAACTGTGCGCGCGTCTCCAGCCGAGGCTTTTTATTTTTTCGGAATTGAGCCGCACGACCGGCACATCACCTTTCCAGCCTCTGTCGTTACTGCCGAAATTAAGTTTAACATTCTTAAGTCCCATAATGTCGACAACAATTCCCGCTATTTCGCTGACTGTGATGTAATCGTCCGTACCGACGTTGAAATATGAAAAGCCTTTGAGAAATTTGGTTTCGACCATCCTGATCGCGTTCAGCACGTCATCGACATAAATATAAGATTTGCTTTGAGTCCCGTTTCCGAGAATAGTAAGTTCCGCCGGGTTTGCGATCAGTTTATTAATAAAGTCGTATCCGACGCCGTGAGTCTGGTTAGGCCCGACAACGTTAGCGAAACGGAAAGCCGCCGCGTTAATATCGAACATGAAGCAATATGAGCTGATAAGCGCCTCGCCGGCGAGTTTGCTCGCGCCGTAAGTGGATATTGGGACCATAGGCCTGTAATCTTCATCGGCCTCATTGAGCCCCGAATCGCCGTAGACGCCGCTGCCCGACGCGTAAATTAATTTTTTAATTCCGTTTTTCCGAACGGCTTCAAGAATATTATTCGTAAGGTAAGTCCCTTCCCAGAAATCTATATCCGGCTGCGTTACGGCCTTGGAAATGTCGGGATTGGAGGCAAAATGATAAACGCAGTCGCATCCGTTCATTGAAGAAGTGAGAAATTCTATGTCCTTTATATCGCCTTCAATAATCCTGACCTGCGGCGAATCGAGGACATCAGAGAGGTGCCACATCTGTCCCGAAGAAAAATTATCGTAAATCACGATACCGGACCCGGGCTCTTCCCTGTGAATTTTTCTGACCAGGTGGCTTCCGATAAAACCCGCGCCGCCGGCTATGAAATAATTGGGCATAGATTTAAAAATATTTTCTTTTTATGTACTTAAGAAAAGTAGTTGTGCTTTTTCTGAAAAACGACGGAGTAAAAGAATGACAATACTGGAAGCAGTTCACGATATAACCCTTGGTAAAATTCGGATAATTATTTTTATGTGTCCGCAGTATTTCAAATATCATTTTAGCGGCACCCCTCTGGTTTCGAAGTGAAATATTCTGTCCTGCCATAAGGTAAAGCGCAAAATATTCCGGGAAATTGTACATCTTTCCGTACGTTCCCATTCTAAGCCAGAAATCCCAGTCTTCGGCGAAAGCCCACCTCTGATAACCGCCGATTTTCACTGCAATATCTCTTCTGAAAAGAACAGTCGGGTGAGTCATAGGGTTTGAAAGCAGGGCTTTCTTCCTTATCTCTAAATCGGTTTCATTTTCAAGATACCTGAAAATTTCCTCTTCCTTGTCGTTGATGGCTATAACTCCGCCGCCGACAAGGACATAATCTTCGTGCTCTTCAAGGAACTTTACCTGTTTCTCAAGTTTCTGTTTGTCGCACCATCTGTCATCGTCATCAAGTCTGGCGATATATTTACCGCTGCTGTTATTAATTCCAAAGTTAAGGAATTTTGAGATACCGGGCTCTTTTGTTACGGGAATCCTGAAATAACGTATACGTTTATCTTTTCCGGAAAGTTCTTCCATCTTTTCTTTTGTTCCATCGTTCGAAACATCGTCAATTACCAGCAGTTCCCAGTTACCGTAAGTTTGTTCGACAACACTGTTTATTGATTTCAAAAGCCAGGACAATCTGTTGTACGTAGGCAGAACAATACTCACAACCGGATTACTTTCAGTCGAGCCCGTCATTAAATTATTGTTTGTAATGTATTTAAGATTTAAGCGCCAAATATTAAATTTAACTAAATATTAGCTATTTTTCAATAATAAACAATAACGCAGAATCACGCGCCGTAACAGGAAATTACGATACAATCAACATTTCAGAGCCGCATATTTTCAGGTGAGCGGGTTACGGGCGGGTAACGGGAAACTTAGATTTTTCTGCTGTAAATGATTGTTAATATTTCATTAAATGTCAGGCATAAATGTATAGCAGTATAATTTAAAAATTAGTATAATTAGTGTTTTCAAAGGTTAGAGTATAAAATTTCCATTAATCACAATTACAAAATGACACCGAAAGAAATAAACGAGATCTTATACGTTCAGGAAGAATTAAGTTCAGTGCCTGTAAAAATAGTTGACGCGGAATTTCTGTATAATTTCGTAAAAGAGAACAAGCTGACGAGGACGCTGGAGACCGGATTTGCCCAGGGCAGGTCCGCAGCGCACATAATCGCCGCTTCAAATTCGAAACATCTGGCAATGGATCCGTTTCAGGCGGAAGAGTTCAAGAACGTCGGATTGGAGAACATGAAAAAGCTTGGCATGGAGAATTTGATAGAGGTAAGGAATGAATTCTCTTACGAAACGCTTCCGAAGCTTTATTTTGAAGGCAGGAAATTTGATTTCATTTTTATCGACGGTGATCACAAGTATGACGGTGAATTCATAGATTTCTTTTACTCCGACCTGCTATTGGACGACGGCGGGTACGTGCTTTTTCACGACACATGGCTGAGAAGCACGCAGTACATGATCAAATACATTCAGAAGAACAGAAAAAATTACAAAAGGCTGAAAACGCCTCTGAAGAACTTTGCTTTATTCAGGAAAGAAGGCACATACGAAAGAGAGTGGCTTCATTTCAAGGAATTCCTGACACTAAAGTCATTCGCTATTTTTCATACAAGAATGTGGGTTTCAAGACACAGGCAGAACCCCATCATCAAACTTCTGTACAGGCTGAAAGGCAAGAAATAAAGGGCTTTTCAGACGGCCGAATACAGTTTGTCGTATTCGCGGACCATATTTTTAAGCGAGTATCTTTCGATAACGTGCTCTCTTGAAACTTTCTCCATGCTTTTCAGATTCTGATAATCAGACAGCACATAATCAAGAAGTTCAGCCAGAGAATCCGGGTCGCTTACCCTGAAAATAAATCCGTTCTTCCTGTCGTCAACAAGTTCGAGAAAAGGAGCGATATCCGAGAACAGGCAGATTTTCTCCGTAAGCATCGCTTCGAAAGCCGAAAGGCCGAATCCTTCGGTGACAGAAGGCATCACGAACAGATCCAGCGCATTATAAACTTCGTTGACGTTTCTGACGGGCTCTTTGAATACTACACGTTCCTCCATCGAATTATCACTGATATATTTTTTCAGCAGGTCCCTGTAGTCTTCTTCATGAGAGCGCACGCCGCCAAGGAGCAGAAGTTTAGCGGCGGGGTGTTTCCCCGATATTTTATTGAATGCCTCAAGGAGTGTAAGCTGGCCTTTCCTTTCCGAAAGCACCGCAACATTCCCGATGATAAAATCGCCGTCCGCGAATCCAAGTTTCATTCTGGCATTCTTCCTTAAATCGCCGTCATGATAAAATTCGGTTTCCTCAATCCCGTTATATATTACTTTATATTTTTCTTCCGCAATTTTTTCCTTCTCAACCGAATCCTTTTTAACGGAACCGGAGACGCATACTATTCTGTCGGTAATCCGTGAGAGGAATTTATTTATCTTATGATGGATGGGTTTGAGCCAGTAATATATATTATGGTATGTAGAATAAACTTTCAAAGTTTTTCTGCCGAACTTTTTCAGACTAAGCATTAGACCTGTCCGCGTAACAAGGGCAGGGAAAAAATCGTGGGAGTGAATAACATCAAAATCCGTGCGTACCAGAAACTTTACGAATTCGAAATACTGGTAAACATTATGTATTAAATCGCCGGGACCTTTTCCTTTGTTCCTGAAATCAAATTCGATAATTTCGGTGCCGAGTTTCCTGAAATCATTTTCGAGAAAATTACCGTTAAGTTTTGTAAGCGATACCAGCTTAAGATTATATTTGGACGGGTCCAATCCTCTGTAAATACGGTAAACCAGCATTTCGAGACCGCCGTCTTCAATCGTAGTCAGAACATTTAATATCGTTTTTTTCATGTCAGGAAAACTTTTTGTTGAATAAATTTTCAAAATTACCGTAGAACACACCGGCACGGCTGTCCCAGTCGTTGTCTTTCAGGATTTCGGGATAGCGGTCCGTCTTTCTGTCAGCATCGTCCAGAGCCAGAAGGCAATTCCGGACAAATTCTTCCCTACCGGCAGACGAATAGATATACTCCCTGTAGTTCATCAGTTCAGGAAGTTCGGTACATACAACCGGCAGGCCGGCTTCGACGTAATCGAAAAATTTTATAGGCATGACCCCTTTTGTAAGCTCGGTTATCTTAAAAGGTATAATGCCTGCAGAATATCCCGTAAGATACTGATAAACTTCTTCGGGCGGCTTCATACCGAGAAACCTGAAATTACCGAACCTGCACAGCTCTTTAAAAAAACGCTCCGAGCCTCTTTCGACGTAGCCGAGAAACACAAATTTCACCTGCGGAAGCATTTTAAGAGTATAAAGCAGCAGGTTTTCGTCGAACCAGTTTTTTATCGCCCCAGCGTAAACTATAGTGTTCTTTTCCCTTTCGCGTTTTACACCCTCCCTCGATTCAGTCATATATCCGGCATTGCTTGCGTTTGTAATGTAGAACGTATTCGTATTAACAGCAACCGCGTTATCGTACATAATCTTTGCAGTTGCAACCACCATATCAGCCGATCTGATGTTAAGGCCGTTATAATGTTCTTTTCTTTTATCGGCATTATTATTCATGTCATAAACATAGTTGTCATAGAAATCATAGACAAAGAAATCATATTTAATTTTATCAAGCAGGAAATAATATTCCGGATTATAAAACCATGCCACGATTTTCCTGCCGTCTGCGTGCTTTTTCAGAATCCTGCGGGCCTGCCTCGAAAGAATGAAAGTGTCGATAATGCGTGCGGGTAAAAACTTTATCCAGAAAGTGCTGTGCGTGAACATCCATGGGTAATATGTCTTTATGCCGGCGGAATCCGTATTGATTTTGCGGAAAGCCCTAAAAAAACGAAGTAACTTTGAGGGTTTGAATATTAAGTTAAGTATAACCGACACCGGATACTGAAATATAATGAACTCATCGTCCGGGCAGCGTTTTTTCAGAGAAGTATAAAAGCCTTTCCTGTGGTAATTATCCCACTCACCGGAAATAAACATTATATGCAGGCGTCCCTTTTTCATCTGTACAGATAAATACTTAGTATCATTTTAATCTGGTACCGCGTAAGGTTTATACGCTTTACAGAGCTTTTAAACATCAGCCTTAAAAACATTCCCGTGATAAAGAAACTTCTTATTATATTCCTGCGCACCGCGCCGTAGTTTTTTCTGAGGAAAAGCATTCTGCTGAGATGCATGTAATAGAGGTATATTCTTCTCCCTGAATCGCTTCTTACGCTGCTTCTCTGCGCA
>CAIKZJ010000269.1 GCA_903831845.1 uncultured Ignavibacteriota bacterium | reverse complement strand
TATCCTGTCCGGCGCAGGCGGAAATCCGCTGCCGTCGTTTTGTATCAGTTCGAGATATTTTGATTCGGAAATATCGTACTGCTCGAGAAGTTTGGTTTCTTTGAATTCCTCGGATACAAGCTCGTTGTCAATTTCCTCGACTTTGAATGACGGCTCTGCAAGAGAGTAAACCTGTTTTTCAAAATCGTCTTTTATGTCGTCTTTAAACAGGTGGATTTCTTTTTCCTCTTCCCTGTATTCTCCCGGGGGCGCGGGTTCAAGGTTGTAATATGTCTGCAGGTATTTTTCTATGAACTCCCTGTCGGCAGTGTAGTTTTCCAGAAAGTTATCCAGGTTGACTCTTCCGGATTCGGTTTTCCTGAACATAAAAACGAGGTATCCTGAAAGCTCCCGCAGTTTTTTTATCCCGGAAAGGAGGTATATTTCGCGGAGTATGTCGGAAGACGACTTAAGCGAATTAAGAATCGTGATAACCTTTGCGTATTCGGGGCTTCCGCTGTAATCCGCAAAGCTTGTCTCGACTTTCGACAATACAAATTTTATATAATCGTTATTCCTCAATCTCCGGATAAGTTTTTTTAAATTATAAAACCTGCTTACAACTCTAAAGGTTATTTTAAACGGATGATTTTTTTATCCTCCGGTAATTGCCACACAAAAATAAAAAATTTTTACGTTATATTTATTAAATCCGGTACAAATTACCGTAATAAATTTTTCAAACTTGACTTAATAAATTTCTTTTCTTAATATTATCGGTTCCGGAGTTATTTAAAATCCCTGTTAGTATTTTGTTAATAACTTTTTGCCCGTTTCGGACCGAAAAGTTACCGCAATATTACGGAATCTGCGATATTAACAATGATTGTTAATAACTTGCCCGGGAGGACACAACCTCTATAAATATATAATAGTTACATTGTTTTTGAGTGTGTTGATAAACTCCGGAAAATACCTTAAAGGTAAAGGGTGTTTTTCAGGACCTTCTTAAAGTAATGGATTAAATAAATTTGTTTTGTTAATAAATTTATAAGTTTGTTAGATGATAAATACGTTTACGGATCCTCTTGAATTAAGGGATAAAAACAGAAACGACGAGACTCAAAAAGAATACAGCGCGATTAAGGCCGGGGAAATCTGGGATAAATTTCTCACGCTGCTTTCACAAAACATAAAACAATCCGAAATCAAGACCTGGTTTTCCGTATTGGTCCCGAAATCTTACGAAAACGACGTTCTCACTATTGAAGTCCCGAGCAAAGATTTTTACGGAATGATAGAAAAACGTTTCAATAAGAAAATTTCAGCAATCATTGAGAGCGGACTTCTCGGGGAAAACGGCAGACTTTCATACATCGTTTCTCAGGAAAGCCTTTTTGAGGAAAATTCTAACGAACACACCGAAGAACTTAAAGAACAGACAAAAGTAACAAACTTCAAATACCCTTACGGCGCGCAGCGCGAACAAAAGAAGGAAGAAGAGCCATTTACGTCCAATCTGCTCACGCGTCACACGTTCGAGAATTTCGTTAAGGGTGAAAGCAACGACCTGGCGGTCGCGGCTGCGTATGCAATAGCGAACAACCCCGGCGGCTCATACAACCCATACCTCGTGTATGGCGGCGTGGGCGTGGGAAAGACACACCTTGTGCAGGCGATCGGAAACGAAATACTGAAGAAATATCCGGATAAAAGAGTTTACTGCCTTACGACACAGGAGTTCACGAACCAGTTTACGACAAGCATCGCAACGCAGAAGTTCGATTTCTCCTCCGGTAAAGGCGGCACGAAGAGTCTTGACGTTTTTTACCGTTCGCTTGACGTTCTTATTCTTGACGATATTCAGAATCTCGAGGGCAAGCCCGGAACGCAGGACTTCATGTATCAGATCTTTAATTACCTTTACAACAACAAGAAGCAGATTATTTTCTCCAGTGATAAACCTATAAGCCAGTTAAAGAGCATCACCGAAAGGCTTATCTCCCGCTTCCAGTGGGGCATCACCGTCGACATTCAGGCGCCGAGCTGGGAAATGCGTGTTGCGATTATTCAGAAAAAACTTAACGAAGCCTCGATTACCGATGTTCCGGAAGACGTAATTCATTACATAGCAACAAACATAAAGGACAGCATACGCTCTATTGAGGGGTGCATCGTAAATCTGATAGCCGAAAGCCTGTTCGTTACGAAGGGCGAGATCAATCTCGAGCTTGCAGAGCGCGTCGTCCACAAGTTTCTCGGCAACGTAAGAAGGGCAAAGAACGTATCGATTGAAAATATTATTTTCGCCACGTCGGAATATTTCAAAATATCCGAAAACCAAATACTGTCAAGAAAGCGCACGAAGGAAATCGCGTTCGCGCGCCAGGTAGCGATGTATCTCGCCAAGGAAATGACAAGCTATACGCTTGAATCAATAGGCCTGAACTTCGGCGGCAAGGACCATGCAACCGTTCTTTACGCTTACAATACTATCAACGAAAGCCTCAAAAAGAATTCGGAGGTCAGGAATATAATATCCGACATAAAGAATTCTCTTTCGAGAATGTGATTAACCGTATACTTTTCTGTAACTGCCGAACAGTTTTGAAAAGAAAACGTGCAGTTTGTGAAATCCATGCGGTTTAAAGAACATCAGCGGACAAACCCCCTGAATAAAATCAATCTTTTTCTCGCGCGCGGCGTTTATGGCCTCTTCCGATTCCGAGCCTTTTGTAAACCACACTCTTTTTATGTGCGCGGGGTCAATGTTTCGGACAATGTTCGCCGCATCCTGTTTTCCTGTGGCTATTATAAGGCTTTCTGTTGTGCCGTAAAGCGATGAAACGTCTTTCAGGCAGTCGCGGCCCTCGATTTTTTCAAGGTTTCTTGCTACGGGATAAACGTCATAACCAACGGATGTTATTTCTTTATACAGCGCGTTCCCGAATTTCTGCGGTTTCGATGATATACCGGCAATACCGATTTTCCTGCTCTGCAGGAATTTATCTATAGTCTCTTTCATAGGGGAAATTTATCAGTAAAAATAACAAGACTTAACCGAAGATTAAAGGAATGTCAGCATCTTCTTAATAACGTGTAAGAAAAGCCGGTGTTACTGACAAAAAAACAGGGATAGGGTAGTTTTTAAAAACAACAATGTTCGTAATTATAAAAATGCGGCCATATTACTTACAAATTACCAACACTAAATTCCTTATTATCTTTTTAATTTCGGCATAAATCAATATTTTTTAACAATACTAACAACCCTATTACTATAACTTGATATAATATATTATTTATATAGATTGCTTGAGAAACTGTACATAAAGAATTATCTGATTATAAAAGACGCGAAACTTTCGTTTACGAGAGGTCTGAACATTCTTACGGGCGAGACGGGAGCCGGCAAGACTATCATACTTGACGCTCTCATGCTCATACTCGGCGAAAGGGCTGATTATTCGATAATAAGCGGAGACGGCGACAAACTGGTTGTAGAGGGGCATTTCAATTTCACGGGAAATAAACACGTGATAAAATTTCTTAAAGAGAACGACCTCCTGGATACGGGCGCCGGTCCGGCAGACGTCATAGTAAGACGCGAGCTGAACAAAAAAGGAACAAGCAGGAATTTCATAAACGACACTCCCGTAAACATCACCGCGCTTAAAGAATTCGGCAATCTTATAATAGACATTCATTCCCAGAACGAGCACCAGTCACTTTTAAAAAAAGAAACGCATATAAGTTTTCTCGACGGATTCACACAGAACGGAAAAACACTTAACGACTATGAAGAAAAATATTCGGAGTTTGTAAAGCTTATCTCCGAATACAAATCACTTCTGAACAGAAAAGAAGAGCTTGCCGAAAAAAGAGGGTTCATAGAATTTCAGCTTAAAGAAATAAACAACACAAGCCCTAAACCGGGAGAAGACGAAGAGCTCGAGAACAGCCTGATCAAGATGGAAAATGCAGAGGATATTTCCGTGTCGACCGGAAACGCCGTAAACGCAATATACGAAAACGAAAACAACGTAATATCCGGGCTTTTGTATTCGCTTAAAGAGCTTAAGAAGGCTTCAAAATACGATTCAGAACTTGAAAAGCTTATTTCCGTCATTGAGTCGTGTTATGTTTCAATAAAAGACGCAGCGGAAGAACTGCGCGCATACCACAGCTCGGTAAATTTTGATCCGTCGCAGATTGAACAGGTGCGGACAAGACTTGGCGCTCTTTCTTTCCTGAAGAAGAAATACAAACTTACGCTTGACGGACTTATAGAGAAAGCGGAAACGCTTTCAAAGGAACTCAACCTTTCTGAAAATTTCGATTTTGAGATTGAGAAACTCGCCAAAGAGATTGCAGAAAAGAAAAAGAATCTGTTCAATACGGCGAAAGAACTGTCGCTGTCAAGAAAGAAAGCCGGAAAAGAGCTCGGAAAGAGGGTTAATTCTTACCTCAAAGAAGCCGGTCTTGAATCTGCGGAATTTAAGATAAGTTTTGAAAATTACGAAGGCGGCGCAGGCGAGGATTTTACTTACACGGAAGAAAAAAAGAATTTCAGGATTACATCAACCGGAATTGACGACATAGAATTTTTAATTAAGGCAAACAAAGGCGGTGAGTTCACACCGCTTCGCAAGACAGCATCCGGCGGCGAAATATCGCGCATAATGCTTTCGTTAAAAGCGTCAACATCCGGAAGCGATAATGTGCCCATACTTGTATTCGATGAAATTGACGCGGGGATAAGCGGGAAAGTAGCGGGAAAGGTCGGCAAGATACTCGAGGGACTTGCCGAAACACACCAGATCATCTCCATTACGCACCTTCCGCAGATAGCGGCGTTAAGCGATAATCATTTCTACATCAGCAAGAGTGAAGTAAATAAAACGACTGTAGCCGAAATAAAGATGCTTGATGAAAAAGAAAAGGTGAACGAGGTAGCAAGACTTTTAAGCAGTGAAAAAATCACCGACGCTTCAATAAAAACTGCAAAAGAACTAATCCGCGAAAAAAGCTGATTACTTAAGCACAAACCATTTCTTTATATCAACCGCGTCATGTCTGCCCGACTTGTGATAGAATTCGTTCGTACGGTTGTCGTAAACGTAATCTTCACCCCATTTCTTATAGTTCTTCCCGATTTGTTTAAGCGCATCCGCAGTAATATAAAGGTCTTCCGTTGTCATTGTCGGATGCAGCGAAAGCCTTACCCAGCCGGGTTTAAGCGAGAGATCTCCGCGGTTAATGAGTGTTGTGATTTTCTTCGAGTGCCTGTAATCGACGTTAAGCAGATAATGCCCGTAAGTTCCCGCGCAGGCGCATCCGCCGCGAACCTGTATTCCGAAACGGTCGCTTAACAAACGGACCACGAGATTGTAATGTATGTTGTCGAAGTAAAACGACATTATTCCGAGACGGTTTTCCGTTTCATCGGCGAGTATGTGAAGACCCTCGATTTTTCGCAGTTCCTTAAACGCGATTTTTAAAAGCTGTTTTTCCCGCTTTTCCATGTTCGCGGTGTTCATCTCGTTCTTCAGCTCTATGCTGAGCGCCGTCCTTATCGCCTGTATGAATCCCGGTGTTCCGCCGTCTTCCCTGGCTTCGATATCGTCTATGTATTTGTATTCGCCCCAGGGGTTTGTCCACTCGACCGTTCCACCTCCGGGCTGGTCCGGAGAATAATTATGGTAAAGCTCGGAGTTAAAAACAATTACGCCGGAAGAACCCGGTCCGCCGAGAAATTTATGCGGCGAGAACATAACCGCGTCAAGATACTGCGCCTTTTTCTTGGGATGCATGTCGATATCAACGTATGGGGCGGAAGCCGCGAAATCGATAAAGCAATACCCGCCGTGTCGGTGCATGATTTCCGCCATTTCGTGGTAAGGCGGTATTATTCCCGTAACGTTAGAGCAGGCGGAGAAAGAGCCGAACTTTGTTTTTCTGTTTTTATATTTCTTCAGTTCGTGTTCAAGGTGGTTAAGGTCGCAAAGAAGGTCTTTTCCCGGAGGGATGACAACCACATCGGCCTCGGTTTCGTACCAGGATGTCTGGTTCGAATGGTGTTCCATGTGAGTAATGAAAACGACGGGTCTTTCCTTTTCGGGTATGTACTTGCGCATGTCCTTTTTCAGGTAGCTTTTAAGCCCGAGAATCCTCTGGAGCTTGTTTACGACAGTGGTCATCCCGAAACCGGCGGTGATAATAACGTCTTTCTTTCCCGCGTTGCAGT
>CAIKZJ010000268.1 GCA_903831845.1 uncultured Ignavibacteriota bacterium | reverse complement strand
TGTGCAGCTCGTCGACTGGAAAAAAGACAGGGAACTTAACCTCTTCTTCACTTCCAAAGACGGGAAAACTATAAATACAAGGGACCTCGTATTCAATTCCGCTTACAGGCACGACCAGGCTGTAGATATCGACAAGGATTCAACATATACTCTGAGATTCGAACTATTGGTAAACGGAGATTCTACTCAGAAAATCATTAAGGTCTATAAATTCATACCCGACTCTTATGAATTCACAGTCAGCTATGAATTCGTAAATCCCGGTAATTTCATAGCGGACAGCAAATATCAGGTCGTCTGGGGCAGTTCACTCAACCTTACCGAATTCAGAAGCGACGAGGAATCACAGTTCTCTGAAGGTTTCGCATACATGGGCGGTGAGCTTGAACAGATGCAGCCCAAGGATTTCGACAAGGAAAACAACAAGGACCTTAACGGCAATACCGATTTCGTTTCCACCCGTAACAAGTATTTCGGTGTGTTCATCATCCCCTCTTCACGCAAGGGAGACGGAGCATATCTCACGGAGAACAAAATGCACCTGCCCGATGCAGGTTCAAGAAACCTCTTCTCCGTCGCGGTTAAAATGGATATAAAGAATCCGGCGTCCGAAAAAAGCACGTTCAGGATACTGATAACCCCTATCGACTACAAGATTCTTAAGGGTTATGACATGGAGCTCGAAAAAACAATGAGATTTTCTCTCGACTTCATAGTGAGACCTATAGCGCAGTACGTTATTATACCGTTCTTTACGTTCCTTCATATGTTCATACCGAACTGGGGTCTTGTTATAATTATATTCGCAATAGTTCTTAAAATAGTACTTAATCCGCTTACAAAGAAGCAGATGCAGTCCATGAAGAAAATGGGCTCTCTTAATCCGAAAATAACGGCTATAAAGGAAAAATATAAAGACGACCCGCAAAAGATGAACAGCGCTGTGATGAAATTGTACAAAGACGAAGGCATAAACCCGATGGGCGGATGTCTCCCGCTCCTTCTTCAGCTGCCGATTCTCTACGCGCTGTTCGGTGTATTCCGTTCGACAATAGAATTAAGGCAGGCTGAATTCATATGGTGGATTAAAGACCTTTCCGCTCCGGACGTGCTCTTCCATCTGCCGTTCAAAATCCCGCTGTTCGGAATTGACCAGATCTCAGGTCTTGCCACGCTGATGGGTATTACGATGTTCATACAGCAGAAAATGACGGTTACAGACCCGAAACAGAAAAGCATGGTATATCTTATGCCAATTATGCTGACTTTACTGTTCTTCTCGTTCCCGTCAGGCCTTAATCTTTATTATTTCATGTTCAACCTGCTTTCAATCGCACAGCAGTACTGGACGACTCACATCAGACCGCCGAAAGAAGAGGAGATTAAGAAACCGACTAAGCCCTCTTTCATGCAAAAAATGATGGACAGAATGCAACAACAACAGAAAAGCATTCAAAAACGGAGAAAATAATGGATTTTTTGGTTGTTCAAATCGGAAGAATCGGGGATATGATACTTACTACCCCCCTTTTTTCCGGTTTGAAACAATCATTCCCCGGTTCGAGATTAACTGTTCTTACAAGCTCTTCTAACAATATCATAGCAAAATATAACCAAAATGTAGATAACACCATTATTTTTAATAAAACTATAACGGGTTATATAAAGCTATTACTACAATTAAAAAAGCATAAGTTTGATTACTGGATTGACACAAAACCGGAGTATTCGAACACTTCTACAAAGCTCCTAAAAATAGCCAGGTTCGGCAAATCCATAGGTTTCAATACTAAAGAAAATTGCTTTGATCTGGATTTGTCGACGCTTGAAAACGGGAGCCACTATACTGAAATCAACACTTTGCCGCTGCGCCTTCTGGCTCCTGATAATGTAACCGGCAATATTATGCCTGAAATCCATATTCCGGATGAAAAATGGCCTGAAATCAACAGAATTCTATCCGAATTGCCTAAAGAATTCGTTATTTTTAACCTTTCGGTGAAAGACGCCACAAGAAACTGGAAAGCGGAAGATGTTGTCCATATTTACAACCGTTTCAGGGGCAAACTGAATTTTGTGTATCAGTTCATCGAGAAAGACAGACATCAATTCTCTGAAATTGAGTCAGGAACAGGAGAAAAACTGCCGTTCTTCGACGGCGGAATACTGGAATTATCGGGGATTGTCAGCAAATCGAAACTTGTTATTACACCCGATACATCGCTGATTCACATTGCATCTTCTTTTAATATTCCCGTAGTCGGGATTTACCACAATGTCGACTGGAACCTGAAGAGATTTGCTCCCCTTTCTGATAAAAAAGCAGTGCTGGTGTCGGACGAAAAAAACAAAATCCGCATTGACGCGGATAAGATTTGTGAAGCGGTAGAATCGCTTATATGATATTTGTGGAAATGCCGGGAGTCGAACCCGGGTCCGAAAAGAAGACCATCAAAACCTCTACATGCTTAGTTAGTTTTTAAATTTCGGATCTAAGGTCAAAAACAAACAAACCCTTTTCACCTATCCC
>CAIKZJ010000267.1 GCA_903831845.1 uncultured Ignavibacteriota bacterium | reverse complement strand
ACCTGCATTCTGTCGACGACTTCCCTTGTATCGACTTTCCACTTTACTATTTCAGACGAAACGAACATCGATGTATAAGCATAGCCCTTGTCGTCAAATTCAGTATGAAGCGGTCCGAGGCCCGGCTGTTGAACTTCGCCAGCGAGGACTTCGTCGTATTTGAGAACAGGAATCTTTTCGATTTCGCCGTCGAATTTCTTTCCGTCTATTGCCTTTATCATTTTCGAGAAAGAGAACACGGGTATAACAGTAGCAAGCTTGCCGCCTCCGACAATATATTCGCCCGACGGGTCAACGTCCGCACCGTGCGGCGATTTCGGGCATGGCATGTAGTACATCGCGCCTTCCACATCTTCCGGATAAAGCACCTTTACGGTCTTTTTCATGTCGGAGGTTGCGGAATGTTTCTTATCGTCATAGACGTTATGGACATAGGAAGCCGGCATTTCCTTGCCTTTTCCCTGCGCTACCATCTCGGCAATTTTCTTCCAGTTAACGGCAAGAATGAAATCCTTGTCTTTCTGACTTGCGTTCACTTCAAGAAGCGAATACGCCTGCTCGCTGTTGTAGCAGGAAAAGAAGAACCATCCGTCCGAAGGTCCCTTGCCTGCATGGCTTAGATCATAATCGAATCCGGGTGTGATAAGCTGGAAATCGACGTTCATTTCACCCGAAGAGGGGTTAACCTTAATGAATGAAAGCGTACCCTTGAAATTTTCTTTGTAAGACTCAATCGGAACATCGCGGTTCTGAACCGGCACACTGAACCTTGTTCCCGCCACTATATAATCAGTATTCGGCGTAACGAAGGGCGAAGAATGGTTTCCCGCGCTGTTCGGAATCTCGATAATCTCTTCTGTCCTGAACGTAGCGAGGTTTATTCTCGCGACGCGCGGAGTGTTATTGCCGTTAATGAAAACCCATCTGCCGTCGGGGACGCCGTCTTTCATCGAAAGTTCCGAATGGTGGGAATCATCCCACGGCACAAATCCGTACGAGGTATTGAGCATGGGTTTTGTTTCTTCCGTATAACCCCATCCGTTTTCGGGATTCTGTGAAAACACAGGCACAACTCTCAGGAGCCTTCCTGAAGGAAGTCCGTAAACAGCCAGCTGACCGCTGAAGCCGCCGGAAATAAAGGAATAGAATTCATCGTACTTTCCGGGTTCAACATAAACTTTTGAAGGAGCGTCGCTTTCAACGAGCGGGCCTTTGTTCTTGCTTTTACCGCATCCCGAAAATCCCAGGACTCCCGAAAGGATTACGGCAAATAAAACCAAAACGAGGAAGTTTGTTTTTGTTTTCATGCTTTTATGTTTAGTTAGAGTCTATGGTTCTGAAATACTCCAGTATGGCGCGGGCGTCATCCTGCGATACGTTCTGGAACGTCATCTGCGTGAGATACTGGCCGAACAGCTGTTTTGCCGCCGTGTTTTCCTTCGTCATCTGTTCGGGGTTAAGGATCATGTTCATAATCCATTCGGGTTTTCTTCTTTTCGTGACGTCCTTTAAGGGAGGTCCGACAAGTTTGGAATCGAGCTTGTGGCATGCGACGCATTTCTGCTCGAATATGACCCTTCCCTTTTCTCCAAGCGCTTTATCAACCGCTCCGAGTTCGATTTTTTTCACGGGACCGATGCCTATGGATTCGTCGTCGCCGCATCCGGAAAGGAAAGAGACTGCAAAAAGAATCAAAGTTATTACCGCGTACTTTTTCATATAAATTGTTTTATTTTAAATAAGACTTTTTTATCTGATTATAAAATGCCGATTATCCGTATCAATGTCAAGTATAATCGGACTATTTTGTCCTATTACAACAACAAAGGCGTGTTCATATTCGTTTCAGGCGGCGTGGCGGGGAAGGGATTAACATACAGGAAATGTATAGGGATTTTGGGCTGTAATAACTATATTTATGACACACCCTGATCAGGGTCCCAAATATACCGTTTTGAGAAGAATTCTGTCAATATTGCTCGTTTTTCTGTTTATTTTCAATGCCGGCGGGTATTATTTCGTTTATGTTCAGCTGCTGAACAGCTTTAAACTTACGGCCGGGGGGGAAATAAGGGAGCATGTATCGCTGGACAAGCTTGAGCTGATCAAGATAAGCAACCGCGTCGTTCCGGACAGGAACCACTTTGAAAGGGTAAACGAAAGCGAGATAAAATACAACGGCAGGATGTATGACATATACAGCGAGCAGTCCGGAGACGGGTTCACCTATTTTTACTGTCTGAACGACGCTTATGAGGATATTATAATGAACGCATTCGCCGAGTATATCGTCGACAAGGCGGGCGACGAGTCCAACACCGCCGTCATCAGTCTGCTGAAGATAATAATTACTCACGCTACCGTTCCGCCGCAATTCACTTATCTGAACTACAACCATTCATATATTATATCTTTAAATTCAGGATCCGATATTTCTGTCCTGATACAGGACATTCCTTCGCCGCCTCCGAAGCAGGCTTAATAAATCATTTTTCCGGTGTGTCATGAAAACGTCCTTTGAGCGGCCGTTTTCATTTCACGTCCGTCTGTATTTACAATCTTTGATAATAAAAAACTAAACATACTATATTATGAAGAAAAACATTCTGTTTACTGCATTGCTCTTCATTGTACTGCTTGGCATTGCTCATGCCCAGACAATAAGCGTACTCGACAAAGAAACGCTTAAGCCCGTAAAAGGGGCCGAAGTTTTGTCGGAAAGCAAGGAGCTGGTCATTACCGATGTATTCGGCAACGCCGACATTTCAAAATTAAAAGGCACGGGAAAGCTTGTAATTTCTGCTACAGGTTATCAGGATTATTACCTTACGGGAATTACATTCAGCGGAAACGAAAAATACACAGTTTCGCTCAGCGCAAAAAGTTATTCGACCGACGAAATAGTTGTATCGGCTGACAGGTTTCAGGAAAGGCTTGTCGATGTGCCCAATCAGGTAATGATAATTAATTCAAGGGACATAGAAAAACTCAATACCCAGAACACGGGCGAGCTTCTCGAAAAAACGGGAGACGTGTTCGTTCAGAAAAGCCAGCAGGAGGGCGGAAGCCCGGTGCTGCGCGGCTTTGAAGCGAGCAGGGTCCTTATAGTTATCGACGGCGTAAGGATGAACAACGCCATTTACAGGGCGGGACATCTTCAGAACGTATTAAGAATCGACCAGAACGTGCTCGACCGCGTTGAGGTACTTTACGGCCCTGGTTCTCTCATGTACGGCAGCGACGCTCTCGGCGGCGTTATGTCATTCTATTCGAAGAATCCCGTATTCGGAAGCCTTAACAAGCCCTATTTCACAGGCAGCGCGTACACAAGATACTCGACAGCCAACGAAGAAAAGACAGGGCACGTCGATTTCAACATCGGATTCAAGGATATCGCTTTCCTTACAAGCTTCACTTATTCCGATTTCGGCGACCTGCGGATGGGCGGTAACTATGACGTTTCCTCGAACGAAGCCTGGAAAAGATACTATACAGGCGCGAGAATAAACGGAAGGGACACGATGCTTCTGAACGACAACTTCAACAAGCAGACGCCGTCAGGCTATCATCAGTACGACTTAATGGAAAAAATAATGATAAGACAGAGCAGCAATGTTTATCACACGCTGAATTTCCAGTACTCGAATACAGGCGACAACCCGAGATATGACAGGCTTAACACTATCGGCGGCAACGGTCTCTTCTCGAACGCGGAATGGTATTACGGCCCGGAGAAGAGATTAATGGGCATGTACAAGCTTGACCTTTCGAGCGAAAAGTCGTTCTACGACAATGCACAGCTTACGCTTGCATACCAGAACCTCGAGGAAAGCAGGAACAACCGCGGATGGAACAAATCGGGACTTACGATGAGGACTGAAAAGGTGAACGTGTTCACTCTTAATCTTGACCTCAACAAGAAGATAAAAGAAAACGAATTAAGGTACGGCATCGAAGGCACGTACAACGACGTTAATTCGACCGCCATCAGCAGGAACGTCAACACGGGAGTCGAGACACCGGCAAGCACAAGATATCCGGACGGAAAGAACAACATGATGTCTTTCGCGGGTTACCTTTCCCACAGCTGGGAAATCAACAAGAACCTCACTTTATCGGACGGCGCGAGATTCAGTTACGTGACGCTTGATTCAAAGTTCGAGGACACGACTTTCTACAAGTTCCCGTTCACGGAAGCCAGTCAGAAGAACGCCGCGGTGACCGGGCATATCGGATTAGCGGTAATGCCGGGCGACGACTGGAGATTTTACATCAACGGTTCGACAGGTTTCAGGGCGCCTAACGTAGACGACCTTAGCAAGATATTCGAAACGACAAAAGGAACATCCACTTCGCTCGGACAGGTGATCGTGCCGAATTCGGACCTTAAGCCCGAATACACGTACACGGGTGAAATCGGATTGTCGAAAATATTCCTCAACAGCATTAAAGTCGAAGGAATCGCGTATGCTACGCTGTACAAGAACGCGATAATAACCGCGCCGTTCAAGTACAACGGTTCCGACACGATAGTATACGACGGCGAGAAGGCTCTCGTTTACGCGAACCAGAACGCGGAAAAGGGTTCATACATACTCGGTTACAACCTGAACCTTTCCGCAGACCTCACGAGTTACTTCTCGATAGTCAGCACGCTCAATTTCACATACGGCAGGATTATGACGGACTCGACGGACTCCCCGCTCGACCATATTCCTCCGGTATTCGGAAGAACAGCGTTCCAGCTTAAACTGAACAAGTTCAGGGGCGAGTTCAACATCGCATACAACGGCTGGAAGCATACCTGGGATTATAACATGGCCGGCGAGGACAACTTCGCGGACGCTACTCCTTACGGAATGCCGAGCTGGTACACACTTAACCTCAAGGCGGCTTACCAGTTCACACAAAATCTTTCGCTGCAGGTAGCATTGGATAACATACTCGACAAGAACTACAGAACATTCTCGTCTGGAATAAACGCGCCGGGAAGGAATCTTGTATTAACGCTTAAAGGCGGACTATAACAGTTTTATAAGGGAGAAACAAATACAAAGGGGCGTCCCGGTATTTCAGGGATGCCCCTTTTATAAAATTAATTCTGTTTACCTGCCCGTTTCCGTGAGGGCTTTTTTCACCAGAGCCACAAGATCATTCCTGTTAAACGGTTTCGATATATAATGCGAACATCCTCTATGCAGAAATTCTTCCTTGTCGCCTTCCATTGCAAATGCCGTTACGGCAATTATCGGCACGTTCCAGTAACCCGGCAGTTTTCTAAGCCTCGCAGCCGTTTCCGCGCCGTCTGCTCCGCGTCCGAGGTTTATATCCACAAGCACGGCGTCATATTTTTTCTCTTCTGCCTTCTTCAGGCATTCTGTTCCGTTTCCGGCCGAATCTATTCTGCACAGGTTTTTCAGGTAAATGCTGATAAGATTCACCGCCATTTCGTCGTCTTCGACGTAGAGCAAATCATATCTTTCCTTCACTGCAGGAACTTCGACTGTTTCATTACTACCCTGTGCGGCTATACCAGTCTCTGAAAATCCGTCAACCCCATCATATAGCGGCAACGTAACAAGGAAGGTAGTACCTTTACCAGGTTCGCTGTCTTCGATGATAACATCCCCGCCGATTTTATTTATGAAATTCTTCGCTACTGTCAGACCAAGGCCCGTGCCCTCAAACGAACGGCTGTATCCTTCGCTTGCCTGCCGGTATTCCTGCCAGATTATTTCTCTTGTTTCTTTATTAATGCCGATGCCCGTATCGGTTATCCGGATT
>CAIKZJ010000266.1 GCA_903831845.1 uncultured Ignavibacteriota bacterium | reverse complement strand
ACGCAGAACGTCGAGGTTCCCTACACAAACAAGATGCTCGACATTACGTTCGAGACGTTCAGGGATAAGCTCCTTCCCGGAACAGAAGAGGAATGGAAGATAAACATAAAGGGAAAGACCGGCGACAGAGTCGCTGCGGAAATGCTCGCGACTATGTACGACGCTTCTCTTGACGCGATAAAGCCGCATAACTGGCTGTTCAACATAATGAATTACTACTACAACGAAAGAACCTGGGAGAGCAATTTCTGCTTCAATACAAACAGCGGGTTCGTTTACAACGAGGACTGGAACAAGTACTACTACGGAACTATGATAGCATACGATTATCTCAACTGGTTCGGAGCGCCTGTTTACGGAGGTTACTATTACGACCAGATAAGTTTAAGAAGCGGCAGGATAAACGATTATGAATCGGAAAAACTGGACGGGATGGTGATGCAGGAAGAAAAATCGGCCGATATAAGTAAAACCGAAAAGAAAGAATCACCTAAAAAGAAGAACGGAACGAAGGATAAAGACAGAAAGGGAGACGAAACGGGTGAAATAACGACAGAGACACTGCCCGTAAGCGACACGAGAAATCCTGAACTCACGGAAGTCGTTGCAAGAAAGGATTTCCGCGAAACTGTTTTCTTCATGCCTGAATTAAAAACGAACGAGAACGGAGACGTGACGATATCGTTCAAGATGCCGGACGCTCTTACAAGATGGAAAATGATGGGATTCGCGCATACAAAAGATTTAAAGTACGGATTCGTAAACAAGGAACTAATCACGCAGAAAGAACTGATGGTAACACCTAACGTACCGAGATATTTCAGGGAAGACGACAAGGTTGTAATCTCAGCGAAAGTAACGAACCTTTCTCAGGGCGATCTCACCGGCTCGGCTGAACTCCAGCTGACCGATGCCCTGACGGGTAAGATCGCGGACATTCCCTTCAAGAACGAAAACGCTTCTAAGACGTTCGAAGTGAAACAGAATCAGAGCACGAATCTTTCGTGGGAAATATCAATCCCCTACGGATTCGAGGCGATTGAATACAGGATTGTGGCAAAAGCGGACAAGTACTCGGACGGTGAGTCATCCGTTCTGCCCGTGCTTTCGAACAGGATGCTCGTAACGGAAACGATGCCGATGTACATTCGCGGAAACCAGACGAAGAATTTCACGATGAGCAAGATGGTTAACAACACATCGTCGACTCTGACGAATTACAAACTGTCTCTCGAATTCACGTCAAATCCAGCATGGTACGCGATTCAGGCGATGCCGTACCTTATGGAATATCCGTACGAATGCGCCGAGCAGGTGTTCAGCAGACTTTATGCGAACAGCATTGCAACGAACATCGTGAACTCAAGCCCGAAGATAAAGGAAATATTCGACACGTGGAGGAACATACAGCCCGACGCTCTTCTTTCAAACCTTGAAAAGAACGAAGAGCTGAAGTCCCTTATGCTTCAGGAAACACCGTGGGTTTTCGAGGCGAAGAACGAGTCGGAAAGAAAGAGAAGAATTTCGAACCTCTTCGAACTGAACATAATGAGAATGGAACTCGACCGCGCTGTAAGGAAACTCAAATCGATGCAGGTGTCGAGCGGTGCGTGGCCGTGGTTCGAAGGAATGCCTGAAGACAGGTATATCACGCAGCACATTATAACGGGATTCGGAAAACTCAACAAACTCGGAATCAGGAAACTTGAAGACGACGCGAACGTTTCGCAAATGGTTTACAACGGACTTGAATATCTCGACCTTCAGATAAAGAACGATTATGAATATCTGCTCGAACTCGAGAAGGAAGGCAAGATAAAGATGTCCGACAATCATCTCGGATATTATCAGGTGCATTATCTTTACATGAGAAGTTTCTTCAAGGACATTCCTGTTCCGGAAGATTCAAAAGCCGCGTTTGATTATTATATCGGCCAGGCGGCGAAATACTGGAACAACGGCGGATGGTACAACAAGGGAATGATAGCGCTGGCGCTTTACAGGTTCGGAAACAAGGACGTGCCTATGGGCATAGTAAAATCGCTGAAGGAAAACTCTTTGTATTCGGAAGAACTCGGAATGTACTGGAAAGAAAACGTTTGGGGTTATTACTGGTACGAAGCGCCGATAGAGACGCAGTCACTGCTTATTGAAGTATTCGACGAAGTCGCGAACGACGCGAAATCGGTCGACGATATGAAGGTATGGCTGCTGAAACAGAAACAGACGCAGGACTGGAAGACGACGAAAGCTACCGTCGAAGCGGTTTACGCGTTAATACTGAAGGGCAACGACTGGCTCGCGACTGATATGCTCGTCGATATTTCGGTCGGCTCGCAGAAGATAGATTTGAGCAAGGAATCCGAAATCAAGACGCAGGCGGGAACTGGTTACTTCAAGACATCCTGGTCGTGGGGAGAAATAAAACCCGACATGGGCAACGTTTCGATTACCAGAAAATCCAACGAAGGGATAAGCTGGGGCTCATTGTACTGGCAGTATTATGAAAACCTCGATAAGATTTCGAAGTCGGAAACAAATCTGAAAATCGACAAGAAACTGTTCCTGCAGCAGAACACGCCGACAGGTCCTGTGATTACCCCTGTAACGGAAAGCACAACGCTGAAACCGGGAGACCTTGTAATGGTGCGGATTGAAATCAGAACCGACAGGGATATGGAATACGTTCATATGAAAGATATGAGAGCGGCCGGATTCGAACCGATAAACGTAATATCGCAGTACAAATATAAAGAAGGACTCGGATATTACGAAAGCACTCGCGACGCTGCGACGAATTTCTTCTTCGGATATCTGCCAAAAGGCACGTATGTGTTTGAATATCCGTTGAGAGCAAACCTTCCGGGCGATTTTTCAAACGGAATTACTTCTATACAATGCATGTACGCTCCGGAATTCACGAGCAACAGCGAAGGAATAAGAGTTAAAATTTCGAACTAAAATCACGATGCCCTCCCCTGACGGGGAGGGCATCCTAAATTTAACCTAACCGACAGTTACAACAACCGACAATTTCAAACTAAATCATCCCATTTTTCGTCGTGTCTGACCCCTATTGGTCTTTGTTTGGAGTTTCCCAATGACGGCCGCCGGATAATGCTTGCAGTAAGGATGCAAGTTCCCGAGTTCTCGGGACAAGCTCTGAAGGGCACGAAAGCTGAAAATGCAGACGTGTCTCGGGATTACATATAACGCGAAAGGCACGATAATCTGTTAATAATATTTTAATGTTTGTTTGAAACGGAATTTGTTATATTGTTTTTAACAAAGGATTCATTATGAAAGACAAAACCTCAATCCAAAAGAAGATATCGATTGTTCTCGATATATTGATAGCCGTTTCATTATTCCTTTTCCTCGCCTCGGCGGGATTCCGCGACAGCCGGACATCGGGATGGTATCAGCAGTATTTTCCGAACCTCAACGGAAGCAGTATAACAGGTATGACTTTCCTCGACAGTCTGACGGGGTATGCGGTGACAAGTGTGAATTCGGCTTATCAGGGGTATATATTAAAAACAATAAACGGAGGTGACAACTGGACCATTAAGTTTACTTATAATCCTCCTTACAACAATGTTTCGTT
>CAIKZJ010000265.1 GCA_903831845.1 uncultured Ignavibacteriota bacterium | reverse complement strand
GGATTTAATAATCCTGTCGAGTTATTCGCAGGACTAATCAGCACAGGCGCTGCGGGAGCAGGAACAATAGTGGTAAAATTGCTGAAAGGCGTTAACGCGCCCCACCCGATCTCGTTCTTCGCCTTAATGCGCCAGTAATATTTTGTTATATACGGAAACGCTGTGACCGTCTTCAAAGTATCAGTAAGCGTCGTATCCCTCAGAGGACTTGTAAACAAAGAATCCGTCGACAGTTCGAACCAGTACTTCGCAACGGTCTTATTGTTTTTATAAGTCTGGTCGATTGCCTTGTTCCATTTAAATGTGATGCTCGCCACGGGCATGTTAACCGTATCCCGCGGAGGATAAACCAGAACGGACTGCGTCGGCGTTCCTATTATCCTGAACTTCCAGGTATCGGCATACCTGCTGGCCCCCGAATAATTTTTTATACGCACACGCCAGTAGTAATCCGTAAGCGGTGTCAGACCCGAAAGCGTCCGTGTAGAATCGGTCATCGTGGAGTCGTTTATAATCTTATTCGTAAACAGCGAGTCGTATGCCAGCTGAAGATGGTAAACGGAAGCAAAAGCAGAACGCCTCCATACAAGATTGAGGTTCACGGGATTTCCCACGCTTCCGTTCGAAGGGCTTACAAGCGGCGGCGGAAGCGGATTGACGCGGAAGTATCCGTTGTCATAACCCGTGCAAATGTTGACGTTGTTCGAATCGCTTATTATTACATTCTTCACGCTTACGTTATAAATTCCCGTATCGGCGTTAATGGCGAGCTTCAGTTTAACAACATCGCCGGTATCGCCTGTGAACGCGTACTGGTTCATCGAATATGCCAGAACGCGTATGTCGCCGTTCCCCAGCGTGCTCGTGCTTACAGTATGTCCGTTCGCTCTTGAAGTAAGCACAGCCGAACCGGGAATATACGCGCATTGCGGCGGCAAAGTCACGTCGAACTGAAAAGCTACAAACCGTTTCACGTTGCTCACTGCGAAAGGAAGATACGCCGTATCGCGGGAAACAAAATCTGTATTTGTCACTTTCAATCTGGCGGGTTTGTAAATATATCCCCTTGCCGAGACAGTGCTCGGATTCCGCAGGCTGTCGCTATGCGTGAAAATAAAATTGCCGGTATGAGGACCGTCAATTGTATTTTTGAACCGCAGGACGCAGTAATAAGTAGTTGAGGGCGGAATGTTAAAAGGAAGATTTGACAAGACGGAAAATGAAGATTCCGTCGCGCTTGCCCCCGTAACAACGAGCGTATCCGTTCCTGTATTCTGTATCTGAATCGCCTTAAAATTCGAATCGAGATAACTAATAGTATCAAACACAACGCTTGTTGGAATGTTTATATATGGAGCCTTGACGGTCACTGTCCCGCCGAATACATTCGAGCAGACGTTCACGCCGTTAGTATCGGAAATTATTCCTTCTGTTATAGGTATTGAATAAGAGCCGTTACTTCCTCTCGACACAAAATCAAACTGCGCAATTGTGCTGTCGTTGCTGTAATATGTCTTTCCGGTCGGGGAATACGAAATTATCTTCAGTATATTCCCTGAAAGCACCGACGCTGTTATCACATGGTCGTTCGTTCTCGCCGGATTAAGCGTTACCGAGCCGGGCACGTATGTTATAGAAGCGGGCAGCGTTATTGAAGTCTGGAACGCTCCTACATTGTCAAAATTCTTCATTCGGATTTTCATCGTTCCCGTATAGCCGTATTTGACCATAACGGTATTTAGATACAGCTCATTGGTAGTATATACTTCTCCTGTTGCGTTCACTATGTGAACCGTATCAAATATATCGTCGCTGTATACTTTAAGTACAGCTGTTTTTATTCCTCTTGAATCGGCGTAGAGTCGTACAGTCCGCGTCAGGTTTCCGCCCGCTGCCAGTGTAAAACCGCTCGAATCAAGGAACCGTATCGCGGAAGTATCCGTCGTAAGTTTAGACACGGTTAATGTCGAGGTACCGGTATTATAAATTGTAAGGTTGGCATTAGCATTCGTTCCCCACAGCGTCCTTCCGAAATTTATTGAACTGGTGCTGAAACTTATCCGCGGACCAAGAACGGTATATTTTCCGCTGTACGAAGCTGTGAGAATATTCGCATTCGTTGAATCCGAGATAATCGGGGTCGCGAGGGAGAGATAATAAACGCCCGGAACGTTCCCTGACAGGCATTTGAAAGTCATGACAGCGCCGGATGACCCGAGAAACTGGTTCATTGTAATAGAATAAGCGACAACCCGAAGCACTGTAGGGCTAACCATCGAAACACCTATGCTGTGGCCGTTAGCCCGGGATGTCAGCGCCGCTGAATTATTTACATATGAAAGCGCGGACGGAAACGATATGTCAGTCTGAAAAGCCACGAAGGGCTTCACATTGTTTATCTTCAGCGAAAATGTCAGCGTGTCGCCGGAACGTCCCGACAGAGTATCGATAAACATTGTGTTCTGTGAATAAGAAACATTCATGCAGAACCCTGTAATCAACAGAATACAGATTAGTATCTTTTTCATGATGTTCTTATTTTATGACTGCCATTTTCTTAACGGCCGAATAACTGCCTGAATTCAAAGTATAGAAATATATTCCCGAAGAGAGCGATGACGCGTTGAATTCTCTTTCGTAATAACCTGCATCGATATAGCCGTCGACGAGAGTATTTACCAGCCTCCCTGTGACGTCGTAAATTTTCAAAGTTGTAATTCCTGATTTCGGTATTGCGAATTTTATCATCGTCACGGGATTGAACGGGTTCGGGAAATTCTGGCCGAGATAATAATCTTTCGGAATTTCTGTGCCCTGGTTACCCGGCGTGCCCGTTATTATTCCGTTTCCTTCTTCATCCGCTATTACAACGTTATTCATGGTCACACCGGAGTTTAGACCTGTAAATGCACCGAGGTTATGAACGCCCGTACTTATTGAAGTATCCGACATATTGAAAATCACGTATGTCTTTGACGTATCCGAATTCGTGCTTACTGCAACCTGGTAATTCGATAACTGCGGCGAAGGAGTGAATGTAACATTGTTCAGACCCGTGCCTGACAGTTTAAACTGCATTGCAGACACGTTAACAGTATTCGTCAGGTTCAGCTGATTGTTCTGAAGAGTCAGGAATGCCGTTCCGGATTTATCCGTCTGTTCGTTATGCGCGAAGACTCTGTTCGTCGGATGCAGTATGATATTCACGATACCGACGACGTCAAGCACGTTAACATTATTGTCCGTATTCACGTCCGCCGCAAGAAAACTGAACGGTGAAGGATTGTTCCCGAGAATATAATTCACGGTGGCAGTAACGTCGAGAACGTTAACGAGACTGTCGAGAGTAGCGTCCCCGCGAATCGGCGCGAACTCGAGTATGTAGCGGCGCCAGATGCCGGCGCCTCCTGACCCGGCTATAACATAATTTCCGTAAGTCCACAGAGCTCTGACGTTCTGGTTAGACATTCCGTCATTTGACTGCGTCCAGTTTGCGCCGCCGTTCTTCGTCAGATATACGCCTATACCATTCGTTCCGGCGAACAACGAACTGCCGTATGATGAAAAAGAAACAAAGGTGTTCGTAGTCATACCTGTTTGCGCCCAGTTTGTTCCGTTGTTCGTCGTAGAATAGATTCCGTTATTGAGCGTTGCCGCATATAATTTTGTGCCGTCGTAGTAGAATCCGTATATATCGATATATATCAGACTTGTCTGTGTCCAGTTCAGACCATTGTTCGTCGATATATATACTCCCCCGAAAGATGTTCCCGCGAACAAATTCGAACCAACCTGATAGAGAGCATAAGTCGTAATGTTCAGGTTCGACTGAAACCAGTTCGTTCCGCTGTTCGTGGAATAATATACCCCGTTGGTTGTTGTTCCTGTCAGAAGAACAGAATCTTTTTTCAATATTGAATTGACAGTAAGCCCGGTAAGTGAAGTTTGTGTCCAGTTCGCGCCGTCGTTCGTAGTATAATAGACTCCGGTTCCGCCAGTTCCGGCGTATACTCTGCTTCCGTCAATCAGCACTGTATTTACGTTCTGGTTTAAACCTTTATAAGCCCATGTCATGCCGCCGTCAGGAGAAAAATATACTCCGTCCGAAGCGCCGGCATAAAGATTAACCCCGGTTTGTTTTATTGAACCTATGTTTGAGGGAGGCGGGGTTGACCAGGTAACTCCGTTGTCAGTTGTAGAATATAAACCATTATCAGTTCCCGAAAATAAAGTGTTTACCGAATAGCAGACTGACAGAGTGTTTTTTGTCGAAATCTGTGTCCAGGTAGAACCGCTGTTAGTCGACACAAATGTGCCGACATTAAGCCCGGCATATATATTCGAACCAACTCTTACGATCGAGTTCGTTCTATAATAGGAACTCCAGATAGGTGTCCAGTTTATACCTTTGTTTGTTGAACGGTAAATACTATTGTAACTTCCGGCGGCATAGACGGTATCACCCAAAACAAAAAAACTATTTATTCTATCAGAACTTGATACAGTTGTCCAACTGATTCCATTATTGGATGAAAGATATATATTATTGTAATCGGTGCCCCCAAAAACATTGTTGCCGCAGGCTGCAAGGGAGAGCATACACTGATTGTTGAGGGCCGACTGTATCCAGTTCGCACCGTTATTCGTCGTCATATAAACGCCTGTGCAGTTGCCGTAATTTGCTGCATATACAGTGCCGCCGACAAGAACAACGCCGCGTATGTTTGACAAACCGATGTTTGCCCAGTTTGCGCCCCTGTTGGAAGAATAAAATACCCCCCCGGTTGTTCCGGCGTAGACAAGATTTCCATAAACGCTTATTGAATATACATCCTGATTATTAAGCGGTGTCTGTGTCCAGTTTGCACCCCTGTTTGTGGATATATATACACCCTGTCCTGCAAGCCCGGCAAATACAGTGTCGCCCGAAGAATAGAGAGTTCGGATATATTTCTGGAAAAAATTATAATTCACCTGAGTCCATTGAGATTGCGCTTTCTCGGGCACCGATACAATAAGGAAAGACAAAATCAGGAAAGGGATAAAAAGAAATCTTTGTAATCGTGTTTTCATAACATTATGAATTAAAATTATTTTGATTGGTTTTCGTTTTTAGGTGGTGCCGGTATACGCGGTAATGCTGTATATACGGAATCGCTTTGCCCGGAAGGGAAAGAATTC
>CAIKZJ010000264.1 GCA_903831845.1 uncultured Ignavibacteriota bacterium | reverse complement strand
CACAAACCCCGTCCAGGTTGTATAATCTCCGGCTGCATTCTGCCTGTCCGCAATTCCCGTAGGATAAGCGTTCAGGGAAAGCAGTCCGAGTATACCGTTTCCGTTGAAGTTAATCCACGGGTCCGAACCGCTGCCGTGATATGCTGTGACAACTAGTGACGGGTAGGTTGTTTCAAGCGAATGGGCCGTGGTAGCGCCGCAGGGGCACCACTGGCACCAGGTACCCGTGCAATATTCAAGAAGTACACCTCTCGAAATGTTTGAAACGTATATCGTGGTCTTCATCGTGTCGTTCGACTTGTTCTGATCCGTACCCAGCTGGGAAACAACAACCAGATTATAAGCTCCTACGGTAGGTGTCCAGTTCGTGAACGTAAGCTGCTGAGTGCCGTTTGGAGCAAGACCCGTAACATTCTGCGTCGATGTATATCCTCCGGGACTGATAGTCATTGTAACCGGAAATGACTGCGAGACCGTTCCCCAGTTCTTGACTGTGGCTTTCGGAGATACGGTACCCGGCGCAATATTGTTTTTGGGGTTGTCAATCGCTATTACGCCGACGTCATTTCCGTAAGGCGCGCCTACAACGATGTTATCAAGATAAAGTTCGTTACCGTAAGCCGATACGCCGGTGAATTTAACCATATTCGTTCCTAACGGAAGAGCGTATCTCTTTGTCGCCCATTGTGATGCAGTAGGGACAAAAACAGCTGTGGTCGGCGGTGCTGTTACAAGCGGACCGCTTACGCCTCCCAGGAGTTCAATCAGAAGCGTCCAGCTTGTTCCTCCGTTAGTGGAAGTATATACCTGCAGCTTGTCTACTTCCGTCTGATATGTTGCATATGCGTGGTCAAATTTAAGAGAGTCGCCGGTAACAGCCGCAGGAAATACCGGTGTTATAAGATTCAGCGTGCCGCCGGATGATATATTGTAAAAATCTGCTAAGGCCGAAGCCGCACCTATTCCGTACCCGCTTGCATCCGTTGACCTGGTCCAGTTTGATGTGCCGGATATAGTCCATCCGCTCGGCGGAAATGCTGCGCTTTCAAAATCCGCGACAAGAAATGTCATTATGTTATCGAATCCCGGCGTTGTAATTGTAACCGGATTTATATTCTTCATCACAGGAGTGAAGTTCTTTTGCCTGACATCCTGTGAATACAGTATTCCCGTCAGCAAAAAAATTATTAAAATACTTGATAGTGGTGTTTTTCCTCGCATAACTTTGATTTTTTGATTAATAAAATTGATTTTAATTCTCAATTAATTTATTGCATTCCTTTGAATTTTATTTTTTCGGATTTCTCCCAGAGACTGTTGAAATAAGACTTGCACGCTGTTCCGAGACCCTCATGCTCTATGAAAAGCAGCGTGAGCCCGTTTCCCTCCGGCGTGCTCTGCTGCAGCGGAAGTATCACCCTCTTTCCGTCCGATACCATCATTTTTATAGGCAGGAATTTCACCACGCGCGCCTGCTGACCAAGTTTAATCAGCTTTTTTAAATATGACTGCAGCCAGTCCTGCCCCTCAAGTTCGGCTGATTCATATATATTTCTGCATACGACTCCCCTTTTGATAAGACGTGATTCCTCTTTAACCTGCTCATCAAGCCTGTCGCTCGTGTCGCAAACGTAAGGACCCTTGTTGAAAGTGAGGAAATCCGTCTTCGATTCCTGCAGCGTCTGTATGTACCTCTTCTGTATCTGGTCCTTGTCTTTCATTATTTCTATGAAATCCAGCGGCGACGTAACGTTCTTGCTCTTTTCGTAAACAGGGCAAAGCGATTTTATAAGCTCGTCCTTTATCCTGCTCCTCTTTTCGAACTCGCTCCTGCATTCTTCGTTGTATTTCTCGAACACCCTCTGAAATGCTGTCTTCGGCTCTACCGCTTCGTAGTACTTGTTCTTTCCTACGTACCTTTCAACGCAAATGCCGCGGGCTACCATTTTCTGGAGGATTTCATAAATTTTCGTGCGGGTAATATCGACTGAATTCTGTATCTCGGAAGCCGTGAAACTTTTCCTGTTGAGAAGTATCATGTAAACTTTTGCCTCACGCTCCGTAAGGCCAAACTCTACAAACCTGTTGATTTGATCTTTTATATTTTTCATTTTTTTGAGGCAGACTACCCCCCGTTAGGGGATACAAACACAATCTTCCAAAAATAATGCGGAATGTCAATACTAATTTCATTTCATACCCCCCGCGAGGGGGAAACAAATCTCGATTATGAGCTTATATTCATGAATAAAAAAAGCCGCCCTGAGGACGGCCTTTAAAAAAATGTACGACACTGTTTACTTTATCAGCATCATTTTCTTTATATCAGTAAACTCTTTTGTCTGAAGCTTGTAAAAATACACGCCGCTCGATAGCTTCGAACCGTCGAACGTAACGTTGTACGTGCCCGCGTTCAGGTAACCGCTGAAATAATCGTCCACCTCGTTTCCGAGCGCGTCATAGAATTTAACCGATACTTCTGTATTCTTCGGTATCGAGAACTTTATGCTCGTTACGGGATTAAAGGGGTTGGGATAGTTCTGCGAAAGATAATAGCCGTCGGCTGTGGAACCTTCGTTTCCTATGCCCGTTGTCGTCGTAAGACCGATTTTGTTCGTGTTTAATACCCATGCCGATGTGCCTAACGGCGAACCGGTGAAATACGCGAACACTCCTATCTGGCAGTTATTGTCAACCCATGATGAGTTTACGGTGTAATTCCATGTCTTTGATTTTACTGTTCCGCCTGCCCAGTGCCCCGTGCTTAAGGATTCGCCCAGAGCGCCGTTAACCATGTCCCTCACCACATGCTTGTGAACATAATTCGTTCCGCCCGTGCATGAACTGTTGCCTGTCTGCGGATATATCAGATTATCTTCCAGCATCACGAAATTGATGTTTACATTCGTGTCGAGGTCCCGCAATGACAGCACGTTCGCCGTAAGGTTCAGCACCCTCGTCGATGAGTTGTACGTCTTCGTGAAAGTGATTTTCACGGAAGGGTCCCAGCTTGCCTGGTTCATAGTCTGAAGAAGCCAGCTGTTCCTCGGTATCTCGCCCGTGAACCTGCCTATCACTCCCATCGGATACGCGCTGAATCCCAGCGAAGCAATGATCGAGTTTCCGTTGAAATTTATCCAGGGGTCCGGCGACTGCCCGTGATATTCAAGCACGAGAGTGTTCGGATAATACTGAAGTACCTGATCAACTATCTGATGGCCGCATGGACACCACTGGCACCATGTGCCCGTGCAAAGCTCAAGCAGCACCCTGTTTGAGTCGGTCTGGGCGTTTGATGATTTTTGCGCCGGTACTGAAAACAACACGGCGATAAACAGAACAATAATGAGTTTTTTCATATAAATTGTTTTTACTGTATATAATGCTATTTGATTAATATCATTCTTTTAGTTACCGAATAATCCCCCGATATCAGGGTATAGAAATAAACTCCGCCGGAAAGCGAAGACGCGTCGAAATAAACGGCGTGACTTCCCGCTTCACTTACTGCGTCGAGAATTACAGCGACTTCCCTGCCTAACACATCGTATACCTTTATTGTCGTCCTGCCGGTTTTGCCCAGTGAGAAATTAATCGTTGTAGTAGGATTGAACGGATTCGGATAATTCTGCGATAGACTGTACGAATAAACGCCGCCCGGCTCGCCCGATATGCCCGTAGCGTTCGTCACGAGGAATTTATAATGCCCCGTAGGCGCCGTGATCGGTTTTGTCATGGTTTTTCCGCTTACCGAATTCGCCGAAATGTAATAATATACCCTCGTGTTTAAAGGCTGCGCCGGAATGTAAGCCCTGAAAGTGTCCGCGGCCTGCGTCATCGTCAGCTGATTGTATCCCAGCGACGTGTCAGTGCTCCAGTAAACTTTCGCCGAGGCTATTCCGCTCTTGTGCTTTATAAACGCTTTAACTTCGTAAGATGAAGTCGTGTTGTTCGTGTTCCTTATTCCGGAATGAGAGATGAACAACGGCTGGTACACTCCGATCTCCTTCGTAATGCAGTGTACAGCGCCTGATGACGGTATAATAGCATTGCAGTCGATACCGTATACTTTATATCCCGGCATCGCGTCTCTGTAAATTCTCAAAGCTGTGGTGTCCTGCGAAAAACCGTAAATCGGAACAATGACTGTTTTGTTCACTATCAGCGAATTAGTGTATGTGAAGTAACTCGAATTCGGCGGATACTGGCCTCCCGCGCTCGGAGGCATCGGAATCCTTACAACTTTGTAAGGCTTGCCGTAACAGGTCAGGTAATTGTTCAGTATGTACTGAAGGTTAAGCTCTATCTGCGGACCGTCGGCAACTCCCGTCGGATACTGCCCCACCATCAGCGTTTCCTCGTCAAGCAGTTTCATGTGCATGTCGATGTGATGAATTCCGTCGTAAGGAAGAACATCCATGAACGCGTATCTCTTAAGGCCCATGTACCTGTTCATCATCGTGTCAATCTCCGCTTCAGTCTTTCCCGGATTCTCGTTTAAAATGAGCTTCGAGGAAAATCCTGTGTTATTTCCGTCAACCATGAAATTCCCGCCCGTCGCCGTTATGTTGTTCGGCGAATTTGTCATCTGATGAAGAGGCACGTTGAAAAATCTCGCGATCGGCGCCGGAAGTGTATCGTCCGCAGGCCTTGGACGGTTGTATACCCAGTCAATTATTCTCATCGTATCCACGTCGTTAGTGTAAACGCACCAGGGGCCGTAATCTCTGCACCAGATAGAATTGTACGGCTTGTGCATGTAACTTAAATTTACAAGCGGCACTCCGTATGATGTCAATTGAGTTTTTACAGAGTTCGAATCCGTGCAGACTATTATCACTTTGCACTCCTGTTGAACGTATCTTACTATCTGCGCGAGAATTGACGTGTAAGATGTCCACGTAATCATTACCGACTGGAATTCCTCCCATTCGGCCATGGTGCGTACCCTTGTCGGAGGCGGATTGAAATCGTCGGTCTGGCTTGAAGGCGGTACGTAACTTTTGTAAATCTTCTGTTCGTCGGGTGTCATGTAGTTCGGAAGTCCCTGAGCAAACACGCTGCTGCTGATAAGCAGAAAAATCAGTAGAAATATTTTATTCATTATGCGAGGTTATATTACTGCAAATACGGAAAATCTTTTACGAGATAATTTTTCACGTAATCGATAACCGCTTCCTTTATGTCCGTTGTCTTTCCCTTGTATCCGGCGTTCTTCAGCTTCGTCATTTCCGCCTGTGTGAAATCCTGGTATTTGCCCCTGAGCACAGTCGGCATATCGAAGTATTCTATGTTCTCCTTCACGCCGAGAGCTTCGAAAACGGGTTTTACGAAATCATTGAACGTGCTGGCGCGGCCGGTTCCCACATTAAACAAACCGTTAGCGTTAGCGTTCTCTCCGAGGAATATCGTCATGTCGACCGCGTCCTTAACGTATACGAAGTCCCGCTTCTGCTCTCCGTCGCCGTATGACTTGCTGTCCGATTTGAACAGGCGCGCTTTCCCGGTTTCATTTATCTGTCCGAAACACTTGTGAACAATGCTGCGCATGTCGCCCTTGTGATATTCGTTCGGCCCGAAAACGTTGAAGTACTTCATACCCGCTATCCGGCCGAAAAGACCTTCCTGCGAAGCCCAAATATCGAAGAGATGTTTCGAGTATCCGTAAGGATTAAGCGGCTTTAACTCATGAAGTTTTGTCTCGTCGTCGGCATATCCGTTTTCTCCAGCTCCGTATGTCGCGGCTGAAGACGCGTAAACGAAACGGATGCCGTTATCGACGCAGTGGTTGCACATGAACTTGGTGTACTCGTAATTGTTGCGGAGAAGAAAATTCATGTCGAGCTGTGTCGTCGAACTGCATGCTCCGAGATGGTAGAATACGGAAACGGAATTGTTCTTCAGGAAACCGTCGTGCACCATGTGACCGAAATCGTCCCTGTCGAAAACGTCGAGGAATTTGAGCGGAATAATGTTTTTGTACTTCTCGTTCTCGCCGAAATGGTCGACGATGATTATGTCGCTGATGCCTTTCTTGTTGAGCGCCCATACAAGAGCGCTTCCTATAAACCCCGCGCCTCCGGTTACTATTATCATTTTTGTATTTTAATTTCTTCGAATGTTCCCGTTCTTAACTTCCTTCTGAAACCCTTGTCTATAAAATTAACATTTTCTTTCTGAGATTTAAAGAACAACTTTTGTGACGCTTTCTCCGCCTCAAGCCAGACAAACTTGCTGTGCTCGCTCGATAAAACCACGTCGCCGCCGCCGACTTCGCAAATGAACAGCGGGACAAGGCTTATTGAATCCTCTTTCGGAGAATAGAATGTCGTCGTGTGAGGCAGCACGTAAAGCCGCTCCGGTTTCAGACCAGCTTCCTCTTTAACTTCCCTTAATGCAGTATCGTAAGCCTTCTCTCCTTTTTCAATACGTCCCGTTATCACCTGCCATATACCCGGATACAGGCTGTCGTCATCGCTTCTTTTAAGAAGAAGATATTTCCTTCCCTTCTTTGTGACCTTCGTCACGTAGCATTCGATGTATATTGAATTTATCTCAGGCAATTTTTTACAATTAGTAATT
>CAIKZJ010000263.1 GCA_903831845.1 uncultured Ignavibacteriota bacterium | reverse complement strand
TTCGGACAGCTCCTCGAGCATTCGCCTTTCTGCGAACGCGATATACGTGTGCCTGAAGAGCTCTTCAATTCTTCCGACAAGGGCGATTTTGTTGTGAAGGTTAAGAAAGAAAATAAGATTCATTCTATTCATTACGATTATCACCCGTTCGACATAGTCGGATACGACGGATTCTACTTCCCTTGGATTTTCAATATCGACGATTTCATGCCGATCACGGGTAAGATTCACATGCCGCCGCCTATTCACCAGACATTCGAGGCGCCCGGTTTTGTGATATGCTCATTCGTATCGCGCCTGCTCGATTATCATGAACTTGCAATACCCGTTCCGTACAGCCACAGCAACGTCGACAGCGACGAGATGTTATATTACGCCGACGGGAATTTCTTCAGCAGAAGAGGAATCGATTACGCTTCGATAAGCCTGCATCCGGGCGGTCTAACGCACGGACCGCATCCGGGAACAACAGAAGCCGCGCTGGGCAAACTGGAAACGGTGGAAACCGCTGTGATGATGGATACTTTCAGGCCGCTGAAACTCACGAACTTCGCGAGAGAACTCAACGACGAGAATTATTATCTGAGCTGGAAAGATTAATAGATAAGTATGTTGTTCGCCGCCTGCGTGAACTCGCTTTTTTTCATTACGCTGTCGCAGCCCGCGGCGAATATCTCTTTTAGTGTTTCGTCTGAAAGGTCTGACTTGACGGATATTATCTTCTTGTTCGGCTGCATCCCTTCCGACCTGAATTTCTTTATCAGTTCAAGCCTGCCCTCGTAATCATCGTCAAGGTCAAGCAGTATGAAATCCGTATACCTGTCGTTCACGTCGTCGGTGAACGTTATCTGGTGGTTGAGTTTCGTTATCGTAAGTGTAACTATATGAAGATAGTCCTTGAAACTCCTGTCAGCGGAAACAAGCAGAATTTTTCTCGTCATAAATCAGCCGTTGTATTGTATGTATGTGTTAAGCAGGTCAATTTTCTCTTCTTTCACTTTAACGTCGTGAAGCATCAGGTCCCTCATCGAGACAAGTCCTATGAGTTTATTCTCGTCGATAACCGGAATGTGCCTTATCTTCTGCTGCTTCATTATCTGCATGCAGTATTCGGGGCTGTCCGACGCCTCAATCACCACAACGTCCTTAGTCATAACATCGTCCACTATGGTCTTCTTCAGGTCAAGCTCTCTTACTATGCACCTTCTAAGCAAATCCCTTTCCGAAAAAATCCCGAGCAGTCCGTGCGCCTTGTCGAGCACGGGAACCGCGCCTATGTTGTGAAGATCCATGAACTTCGCGACATCGTAAACATTCATTCCAGATACCACATAAAGCATCCTGTCATCTCCGAGATACTCTTTGAGTGTTTTCATTTAGCATTCTCCTTTCTTTATTTCAAAATAATTATTTGAAGGTAATTATGCAAGATTGGAAAAAATTTTCCGGCTTCAAATCGGATATATTAATACGATTAATGCATAAAAAAAGGGGAGAAAAGCTCTCCCCCCGGTTTTATTTCTTCTTATACTTGTTAATATCCATTTCCTTGAATTTGATGTCCTTCGGCACCTCGAACATCGAATCGTCTGTTTTCGCGTCAAGTTCGAGTTTCGTCGCCGTCATTCCGGAGCCTTTGCCCTCGAATTTCAGCATGACATAATCCTTGTAAAAATAATACTTGTTTCCGTCCTTGTCTTTGTAAATGTTGCAGGTATACCCTATCACGTCGCCCGTTCCGTCTTTTTCAAAATCTTTAAGGTGCTCCTTCGCCTGAAACATCCTGCTGCTCATATCCTTCTCGTCGCCTTCGGTAACCTTCATCTTGATACCCATCTTCTCTTTGCCTATATCGGAAACGCTGTAAACGTACCCGTCACCGGGAAAATACGCCGTGGATTTAATCTTAAGCCCGCCGGCTTCGTTCTCGGCTTCGCTCCTTGCTTTTGGCCCCTTAGTGTAAAGTTCAAGAGTCATTTTATTGCCGGAGCCCATTTCGTAGACGATGTGGTAACTCGAATTTTCTCCCGGCTCTTTTCCCGTTTTTGTTTCGCCGGTCTGCTCTTTCTTTTCGCTTTCTTTTCCAGTGTTCTTTGTGGTGTTGTCAGCCCCCTCCTTCTTGCCGCATGACATTACCGCAATTGAAAACAGAAACGCGAAAAGCAGAATTGTGATGTTTTTCATAGTCATTGTTTTGTTTTGCTAAAGCGGTAATATAATAAAATCGGTTTTATAATAAAATATTACAGGAGGAAGAATTTGGAGAATAAAAAATCCCCCGCTTCTCCGCGGGGGATTAAAATCTTAGGTTAATGTGTGTCTACTTCTTTATCTTGTTCTTCTTGTCGACGAACACTTTAACGGGTTTGAATTTCTTCAGTTCAGCCTCGTCGAACATTCCGTAACTGATGATGATCACCTGGTCGCCAACAGCTCCCAGTCTTGCCGCCGCGCCGTTCAGACAGACCACACCGCTGTTGCGTTTGCCCGGAATAAGATAAGTCTCGAACCTTGCGCCATTGTTTACGTTCACTATCTGCACCCGTTCATATGGAATCATTCCGGCGGCATCCATTAGCGCCGTGTCAAGCGTCAGACTGCCTTCATAATACAATTCCGCCTGTGTTATATGCGCCCTGTGAATCTTCGATTTGCACATTATTCTTTGCATTGCAGGTATTTCCTTTAATTTTTCTTTGTAAATAAAATGTTGTCTATCAATCTTGTCTTTCCGAAAAACGCCGCCAGCGATATAAGTACGTCTCCTTCGTATGATTTTAAATCGGTTATCTTTTCCATCCGGGTGTTGTCGGTAATCGCAATATACTGTAACGAACATTCAGGCGTTTTCGTTTCAATATGCTCCTTCATCGCCATCTTCACACCCTTATAATCCTCGAAACTTCCTTCTAATATAATGTTTTTACCAAGATTTAGCGCCTCGTTCAGAACCGCTGCGTCTTCTTTCTGTTCGTCGCTTAAATACGTGTTCCTTGAACTTTTCGCAAGGCCGTTGTCTTCCCGCAATGTAGGACACACTTTTATTTCCACGTCCATGTTCAGGTCTGTGGT
>CAIKZJ010000262.1 GCA_903831845.1 uncultured Ignavibacteriota bacterium | reverse complement strand
TCTGTTATTTCAGCTCTGATAAAATTCACCGCGAGCGACGGCTCCGTTATCGCTTCGCGAGAAAGCCGGAGATTCTCGTTCTTTATTAGCTCGTCCCTGTATCTCCTGCCGAGAGTTATGCAGGATATAAGCTCCGATGCTTTCGCGAGTCCAATGCCCTTGACCGACATAAGGTCCTGCATCGACGATTCGAAAAAACTCTCAATCGTTCCGAACTTCTTCATAAGTCTGCCCGCAAGCTCAAGAACAGGCTCATCCTTCGTTCCCGTTCTCAACAGTATCGCAAGAAGTTCGTAGTTCTCCATTTTTCCCGTTCCGCAGGTGAGAAGTTTTTCTCTCGGCCTTTCGGCTTCGGGCATGTCCTTCACTGAAAATTTCCTTCCTTCATCTCCGGAATACGCGCCTTCTTTCATTTTAAATAATTTTAATTATTTAAATGACCCCTTATCCCGTATTCCTTTTTTAAAACTATTTAAGCCATTTGTCGAGCCACTCGAAATACGTGCGCTGCCAGAGAATTCCGTCCTGCGGCGATAGCACCCAGTGGTTCTCGTCCGGAAGAAGCAGAAGCTTAGCCGGTATCCCGCGAAGAACTGCCGCGTTGAACGCCTGCATTGCCTGCGTGTACGAAATCCTGTAATCCTTCTCTCCGTGCACTATCAGTATCGGCGTGTCCCAGTTCTGTACATACTTATGAGGCGAAATAGAATAACTCTTCTGCGCCGTCTTATTGTCCTTGTCCCAGAAGGGCCCGCCGAGGTCCCAGTTCACGAACCACATTTCTTCCGTTTCAAGATACTGCGCCTCGAGATTGAACATCCCGTCGTGCGCTATGAACGCTTTGAACCTCTTGTTGTGATTTCCCGCCAGCCAGAATACGGAGAACCCGCCGTAACTCGCGCCCACTGCGCCGAGCTTGTCCGCGTTCACGTACGGCTCCTTCGCTATGTCGTCTATCGCGCTGAGATAATCCTGCATGTTCTGTCCGCCGTAATCGCCGCTTATCTGCTCAAGCCATTCCTTGCCGAATGAAGGAACTCCCCTTCTGTTCGGCGCTATCACTATGTATCCGTTCGCCGCCATTATCTGCATGTTCCATCTGTAACTCCAGAACTGGCTCACGATGCTCTGCGGTCCGCCCTCGCAGAAAAGAAGCGTCGGGTATTTTTTGTTCGGATCGAAATCTGGCGGATAAATTACCCATGCAAGCATGTCTTTATTGTCAGTCGTCTTTATCATTCTCTTCCTGACTTCGCCGGTTTTCAGCTGGCCGAGAAGCTCCTTGTTAACAAAACTTAATTCCTTCGCTTCGCCGTTTGAAGGATTTACAGAATAAATTTCAGTCGGCTTCGACATCGACTGCCTCATCGCTACAAGATTGACGCCGCAGACTTTCACGTCGAGGTAATTGTGAATACCGTCAGTAACTCTCGTAATGTTACCTCCTAAATCGTATTTGTAAATTTCTTCAGTGCCGCGTACGCCGCTGTTGAAATATACAGTTTTGGAATCTTTCGACCATTCAACGTTGTCGCAGTTCTGTTCAAAATTTTTCGAACAGTAAACTCTTTCTTTTGAATCTGTATAATATATGAAAAGCCTCGTGATGTCGGATTCATAGCCGTCGCGCTCCATGCTCGACCACGCTATCATTTTCCCGTCGGGAGAAAATGCGGGTCCGAATTCATATCCCGGCATGCCTTCAGAAATATTTATCGTCTGCCTGGTGTCCGTATCGTAAAGATATACATCCGAGTTTGTGGATAATGCATACTGCTTTCCCGTCATCTTCTTCGTCGCGTAAACAATCTTCTTCGAATCAGGACTCCAGTTTATCTGTTCCATGCCTCCGAACGGCTTCATGGGAGTGTCCCATCCTTCGCCTTCGTTAATGTCTTTTCCGTCCTTTATAAGCGAAGTGCCGTAATCTGCCACGAATATGTGGCTGTAATTACCGTCTTCCCATTCGTCCCAGTGCCTGTACATCAGGTCAGTCAGAATCCTCGCGTTCGCTTTCGGCAGGTCGGGATATATATCCTTCGCCGTCTTGTCGATTTTCACTTCGGCAAGATACAGAACTTTCTTTCCGTCAGGCGAATATTTGAAATCTAAAATTCCGTCAGGTACGTCCGAAACCTGCTTCAGTTCTGTACCGTCAGGATTCATTTCCCATATCTGCGGTGAACCGCTTCTCGTTGAAACGTATCCGATTTTCTTTCCGTCCGGTCTCCATTTTATGCCGAATTTTCCGTCGGAAGATTCTGTCAACCTCTTTTTCCCGGAACCGTCGGCG
>CAIKZJ010000261.1 GCA_903831845.1 uncultured Ignavibacteriota bacterium | reverse complement strand
GCGAATCGAAGGGTTTCATTTACACAAGACTCGGCAACCCGACGATAAAGGCGCTTGAAGACAACATCACAGCGCTCGAAGGCGGATTCGGCGCGATAGCTGTAGGCTCGGGAATGGGCGCAGTGAACACGATATACATGGCACTGCTCGAAAAGGGCGCGCACATGGTAGGCACGGCAGCGGTTTACGGTCCTTCAAGAGGCGTGATGGAAGACCACTGGTCGAGGTTCGGAGTGGAATCGACATGGGTGGATTCGACAAACATAGACAACATAAAGAAAGCGATAAAACCAAACACGAAAATTTTATACATAGAAAGTCCCGCGAATCCCACGCTGGACATAACCGATTTAAAAGAATGCTCGAAGATAGCGAAGGAGCATAATTTACTGCTCGTAGTCGACAACACTTTCTCTTCTCCTTATCTGCAGAGGCCTTTTGAATACGGCGCCGACGTGGTGTTCCATTCGATGACGAAGTTCATAAACGGTCACGCGGACATAGTAGCGGGAATAATCATAACGAAGACCGAAGAACTCTACAAGAAAATCAGGCCGATGATGATATCGCTCGGCTGCAACATGGACCCGTCACAGGCGTTCATGGTACTGCGCGGAGTAAAGACGCTCGGAATCAGGATAGAGCGCGCGCAGGAAAACGCGGCGAAGATAGCGGAGTGGCTGGAGAAGCACCCGAAGATAGAATGGGTGAAATACCCCGGACTGAAATCGCATCCACAGCACGAACTCGCGAAGAAGCAGATGGACGGATTCGGCGCAATGATAAGTTTCGAACTCAAGGGCGGATTCGAAGCGGGCAAAACGTTGATGAACAACGTGAAACTCGCAACGCTCGCGGTATCGCTCGGAGGAGTGGAAACGCTTATCGAGCATCCCGCGTCGATGACGCACTCGAAAGTATCGAAAGAAAGCAAGCTGAAAGCCGGCATCACCGACGGGCTCGTCAGATACGCAGTCGGCATCGAAGATGTGAACGACCTCATCGCTGACCTCGAGCAGGGACTGGCGAAGTGCTGATGTAACAATTTTGTCATTCCGGCTAATACGCGAAGCGGTTCGCTCAAAATGCCTTAAAAAAAGATTGTCATTCCCGCGGAAGCGGGAATCCATAAACGGGGAAGCAAAGCTTCCCCGTTTTTATTTTCCTTTCAGGAGTTTGAACGAACCTGGGAAATGTAAAATGTAAAATGCAAAGTGCAAACTTACAGTGAAAAATTAAAAGTTAGAAGTTAAAATCAAAACTTTTTATAAAGCATCTCCAAACATATGGCGCGTTACTACGCTGGAGCGTAGTAACGAGGGGAAATAATAACTTCTCTTTTAGGGTTAACTTTTCGAAACCAGTTTTTCACTTTGTCATTCCCGCAAGCTTTTGGCGGGAATCAGGAACAGAAATGTTCATATCTTCGCAATCATCCGGCTGCGTTTTGATCCCCGACAAGAGCGTTCGGGGATGACAAGAAGGTGACAGGATAGTGTCAAATACATGACACCATCTGACACAAAAGTGTCCCGAAAGTTTCACAAAAGCATTGATAAAACAAAGCGGGGACAGGACTTTTCTGAAAACGTGTCATAAAAGTGTCACATGAAAGGATTTTTGGGGGTTAAGAAAACAATTATCAGACGTTTACATTCGACACTATGATATGACACTATGATATGACAAATGTCTTGTTTTGTTGCTGAAAAATCACAGAACCAAGGCGGAGAAAATTCGAAAAAATAAGAAGCGTTTACTTTCAAGACAGGTTCTCCTTACAAGCACTGCATAGACCGGCAATATCAAAGAACAAGAATTACAGTACAAATATAATATGCAAGAGGTAAATTTGAGTCAATAAATGACCATTAGGCCGGTAAACAGAGCAATAACAATTGTTTACGCTATTTTATAAAGAATTACCGAATCACAATCCCTGCATGCTTTTATTCCTTTCATGTTATTTAAGTAATAGATAAAATGGGATTGAGAACAATTCCCGACGAGTGAAAGAAAAAAAACACATATTACTGCTTCCGGTTTTATTCTTTTTGTTTATCCTCACCGCTAATGTTTACCCGCAGTCCGGCTGGTTCTGGCAGCATCCGTATCCGCAGGGAGATAATATATATGATATGAGTTTTATTAATAAAAACACAGGATGGGCGGTTACTACATACCAAATTCTTAAAACAACTAATGGCGGTATTAATTGGAATATAAGTTATAATAAATATGGATATTTTTTATCTGTATTTTTTGTAAATGAAAATACAGGCTGGGTAGGGGGATATGATTCATTATATAAAACCACCAATGGGGGGTTTAGTTGGTTTACGCAAAGTACTTACATGGTAGGTTACGAAACCATTCAAGATATATATTTTCAGAATTCTCTAACCGGTTTTTATCTTACCGATAACGGGATATTCAAAACCACAAACGGCGGCACCAACTGGAATTGGAAGTTATATAATTCACAGAGCCAATTTCGCTCTTTTTCCTTTATCAATAATTCAACGGGCTGGGTTTGCAGAGATTCGGGCAAATTCTACAAAACAACAAACGGAGGTGATAATTGGTTCGGACAAAATTCAGGTGTGCCGGAAACATTATATCAGGCAAGTTTTACAGATAGTATGACCGGATATGCTTGCAGTCAAAACGGAAAAATATTGAAAACAATAAACGGGGGTAACGATTGGTTTGTTTCATTTAATTTAGGGATTACTAGTAATCTCTATTTTTGTGTCTTTTATAACTCCAATACCGGCTGGATCGGATATCGATTAATTAATGGCGGAATAATAAAGAAAACAACAGACGGCGGTAACTCATGGGATGAAAAATTTGCAATCAGATATGTTACAAACATTCACATGATTGACTCTGTGAATCTTTTTGCCAGCGGTATCGGGATTATGAAAACAACAGATGGCGACAATTGGGTATCGGTTAGCACGGGGCTGACAAACCGTCTTCAGACCGGTTGTTTTGTAAACGAGAACACTGGTTGGTTAGCCGGCGGTGACGGATATTCTTTTTCATATGGAGTATTGATTAAGACGACAAATGGCGGAAATAACTGGGATGAGTACCCGAATTTCGGCAGTTACAAAATTAATTCTTTGAGTTTTATAAATTCCAACACAGGTTGGGCGGCCGGAATGGGTTCAACAGTCAAAAAGACGACAGACGGAGGCAGCAACTGGCAGAATATCATCCCGCCTGTAGAAATGCGATGCACAAAAATACTTTTTGCAGATTCGTCGAATGGCTGGCTAACCGGATATAATTCATTAGCATTGATGACGTATATTTTTAAATCGACCAACGGGGGAATAAACTGGACATCGCAATATGAGGGATATAATTACGAAATGGACGCGTTGTATTTTCTAAATTCTCAAACCGGGTATGCCGCCGGAGGGTGGGCTGATCTACCTGAAAAAGTTTTGAAAACAACAAACGGCGGAAACAACTGGTATGAACTTAATTTCCCCTATTATCACAAAATAGTGACATTATACTTCCTCAATGAAAATACCGGATGGGCGGGCGCAGGAGAATCTTTTGGCTTTGTTTACAAAACCACAAATGGCGGACAAAGCTGGGCTCAGGCTTATGATACGTTGTACTTTCCCGTATCTAGTATCCAGTTCACGGATTCATTAAAAGGGTGGACGACAACAAGTTATGGCAATTTATATGAATCGTTAGATGGCGGGTACAGATGGAATAAAGTTTTTACAGGAAGTGAATTCACATCGTCAATCTTTTTTATAAATCCCAATACCGGATGGGCTTTTGGATTCGGCGGAACTGTATTGAAAACAACTAATGGAGGAACGGTGTTCGCAGGAAATATTTCAAAAATTGTCCCGAGTAATTTTACCCTATATCAGAACTATCCGAACCCCTTTAATCCCATGACAACGATTGAGTATTCGGTTTCGAAGAACGGAAGGGTTGTGATTAAGGTTTTTGATGTGGCGGGAAGGGAGATTAGGACGGTTGAGGATATGTTCAGGCAGGCGGGGAATTGCAGCGTGATGTTTGACGGCACGGGACTTGCATCGGGCGTGTACTTCTACAGAATGGAGGCGGGGGACGCGGTGCAGACAAGGAAGATGATTCTCCTAAAATAATTTATTCGTTTGGTTTATTGAAGTTACCTATTCAATAATTATTTATTCTTCATTACAAATAATAGATAATATGCTGAAATAAGAATTTTTAGGAAAAACAGAATGATGAATATTATAAAATACAGGTTTATCAGTTTGATTATCATTTTAGTTGCATTTACTTTCTGCAGCGGTATATCTTATTCTCAACTTATTAACGATTTTCGAATCGATCAGGACACCTCCTCTATCAGTTCGGTTAACAATGCCCGAATGTCAATAAACAAATCAGGTGAAAATGTAATCGTTTGGCAACAAGACCCAAGTGGCGTTTCATACGCGCAGATGTTAAACGAAAATTTCAAAAGAGTTGGCAATAACTTCAGAGTTTCTGCATATGATACCTGCTTAAAACCTGACGTACATGTTAGAAATAATGGAAGTTTTGGAGTAGTCTGGAAACGCCAGCAAATAAGCGGTGACAAGGTGTTTTTGAAGATTTTCAGACCTGACGGAAGTTCTCTAACTCCTGAAATTAAACTGAACGACTCGTTATTCAAAATTATAGATAATCCAAAAATTGAAAGTGATAGTTTAGGCCGGTTTATTGTTGTATGGCAGTTGCTACAATATTATCCACAGGATTTTAGTATTTATTGCCAGATAGTTGACTCTTCGGGTAATAAAATAGGTAATAATATTAAAGTAAATGAAGGATTTACGAGCCGTGGGTATCCGGATATTTGCGTAAGGCGGGATTGCAGTTTTATTGTAACATGGCAGGACAACAGACCCCCAAGCACAGGCAGTAACGATGTTTATTTCCAACGCTTTGATATTAATGGAAACAAGATAGGAGTGAACCAAAGGGTAAATGACAACACGGAACCGATTGATGACGACACAAATCCTTATATCGTCAGTGATTCAACGGGTTCATTTATAATTGCTTTCAAACGCTTCATCTACTCCTACGGGATTACGCAATGCTTTTATCAAAAATTTTCTTATAATGGCACTAAGATAGACAGCAATATAGCTATACCAGGGTTACTCGGTCAATATTACATTACAAAATTTGATTGTGACGAACCAGGGAATTATGTTTTCCAATTTGAAGCATTCAACCTTTTCAATATACGTGTAGATAAAAACAATAATGCCATAGGAAGTCCTTTTTTGGTTTCAAATGAGTACTCCGGGATAGAAAGCAGGGACGGCTGGGACATTAAACTACATAACGGAAAGATCATTAATATTTTTACAGACGCCCGTGATAATCTTTACCGTCCTCACCTATATATAAATGTACGTTCATATTTAAATCCTGACAGCACAGTTTATATCGGAAATATTTCAAATTACCTGCCAGAAGATTACAAGCTTTATCAGAACTACCCTAACCCGTTTAATCCGGTGACAACGATAGAATATTCGGTTCCGAAGAGCGGGAGGGTTGTGATTAAGGTTTTTGATGCGGCGGGAAGAGAGATTAGAACGGTTGAGGACGTGTTCAGGCAGGCGGGGAAGTACAACGTGATGTTTGACGGCACGGGACTGTCGTCCGGCGTGTACTTCTGCAGGATGGAAGCGGGAGATGCGGTGCGGACGAGGAGGATGGTTCTTATCAAATAGCAGTTAACAATTAGCAATTAACAATTAAGGCAGTAGTTAATTAATAAATACTTTCGAGATACTACTTTGTATCATGATCAGAGCAATTAAAATAAAAATAAATCTATTTGTCCCTGCAACATTCATTATATTATTTAATGCGTTAGTTTTGCTTATTCCTTTTGATATTAGCGCTCAACTTGTCT
>CAIKZJ010000260.1 GCA_903831845.1 uncultured Ignavibacteriota bacterium | reverse complement strand
ATCAATGCTATTGAGCAAATTGATCGAGCTAAACTTATGGCAGAGTGCGGGACGAAGAGATCTTCCATCTCGCGCTTGCTGCGTCTTCTACAACTAACAATATGCCATGTGGCAAACAACAGACAGACAAGAGGGCAGAAAACCTACAGTAGAGATCACCGAGGAGATTGAAACTGAATGGATAAAAAACGCCATATCAAGAACCGACGAAAAAAGATTCGCGATTTGCACAGAAGAGAGCGGAGAATACATAGGCAATGTCCAGCTTACATCAATTACTGATGAAAATGCCGAATTTCATATTTTCATCGGCGAGGATAAATACTGGGGAAAAGGCGCCGCTACACAGGCTACCGGCCTTGTCATTGAATATGCCAGGAATATTCTTAAACTTTCCGAAGTATATCTGTTCGTAAAGAAAGAAAATCCGGCTGCAGTAGCTTTGTATATTAGTTCAGGTTTCGTAACCGCAAGCGACAACGGTATTGAATTAAAAATGGTCAAAACATTAAAGTAAGCATGTACCTGCATTTCGCGCATGATAATATCTTTCTCGACAACTTCATAAAGCTGGTCTCAAACGTACAAGATACGGCGAAGCACAGATTCATCGTTTATTCTTTCGATATAAATAGACCTATCGCGAAGGACAGCAGAATTGAACGTATTAATGTGGAATCTGTTCCGGAGCTGCTGAACATATCCGGCGAGACCAACGGAATTTTCCTTCATTGTTTTTCATCAAAAATACTGACAGCACTTGCAGGACTTCGCAAGGAAATTCCGTTGTACTGGCTTTACTGGGGCAACGAACTGACTTATCCTAATGACTATTACACTGGCATGCTTTTCGGTAAAGAGACAAAGAGACTCTTTTTCTCGGCGAAGAACAATAAATTCAGACATTTTCCACATCCTTTACCAGGAACCGCAGCCGGTATATACAAGTACTTCGACAAAGGATACAGGATTACACAAAAAGCCATGGGCAAAATCAATTATTTTTGCCATTATAATATTTTTGACTTTGAAGGTTACAGAAACAAATATTTCCACAGAGCGGAATTCAAACCGTTTTTTTATCCGTTTGACGAAGATTATTTTACCGGGCTTTCCGACTTAAACCGGGATACGACAGGCGGGAATAGAATCCTAATAGGCAACTCCGGAAATTACGCGAACAACCACCTTGAGGCATTTCGTTATATCAGGAATTCCAGCCTGTCCGATTACAATATTATTTGTCCTTTATCGTACGGAGACGAAGGTTATATAGGAACAATTACCGAAGAGGGCCGTAGAATTTTCGGAAATAAATTCATGCCTGTCAATAATTTTCTGTCGGCCGTCGAATACCGTAAACTACTTTCGGGCTGCAGTGCGGTGATTATGAACCATCTAAGGTCCGAAGCAGCTGGGGCCGTTATAACATCGCTTTATCTCGGCAAGAAAGTTTATATGAATCCGGTAAACAATTTGTACCGGTTTTTAAAATCACTCGGGATTTATCTGTTTGACGTTACTGAATGTAAACTTGACGATTCTGTTTTCACCGGTTTGACCGAAGAGCAGGTAAGAAATAACCGGGAAATTATTCTGGGGAATTTTTCATTTTCCAGGAGCACGGAATTTTTGAGAAATATATTATTAAATTAATTTGTGCGGGATATTCGGATATTTCAGCTTTGACGGAAGAACGATAGATTCATCGAATCTTCTGAATATGAGTTCGTCTATAGACCACAGAGGTCCCGACGACGAAGGCTTTCTTTTCATCGATTCCGTAAAAGGCGTTTACGAGAATTACTACGGCAGGAAATCTCCTTTCAGACAGTCAGGCAGATACAGCACCTTTGAAGTTGCAACTGACATCTCAGAATTTGATATGATGCTGGGACACAAACGGCTTTCGATTATCGATCTTTCTGAAAACGGGCATCAGCCCATGCTTTCGGCGGACGGCAAATACGCGATCACATTCAACGGCGAGATTTACAACTACATCGAGTTAAGAAACGACCTAGAAAAATCCGGGTACAGGTTCACATCAAAATCCGATACGGAAGTGCTGCTGTATTCATACGTTCACTGGGGAAAGGATTGCCTTCAAAAGATTAACGGTATGTTCGCGTTTACAATCTGGGACGGAAACAGGAAAGAGCTTTTCTGCGCAAGAGACAGATTCGGGATAAAGCCCTTTTATTATCATTTCAACGGAAGTATGTTTATCTTCGCATCTGAAGCGAAAGCGATATTCGAAAGCGGTATACCCAGAACCGCAGTAAACAGGAACACGCTTTACAACTATCTTACTAACGGATACAAAGCAGCAGGCAAGGAATCGTTCTTCGAAGGAATTAATTCGCTAAAGGCGGCACATTCATTAACTGTAACCAAAGAAGGAATTAACGAAAGCCGTTACTGGACGATTTATGAAAGGAAAAATTACGGAACTGACAAAAGCGGCGATATCACCGTAGAACTTTACGAAAGATTGACCAAAAGCGTAAGATTACATTTGAGAAGCGATGTCGAGATAGCTTTCTGTCTTAGCGGCGGTCTGGATTCCACAACTCTCGCAGGACTTTCATGTGAAATTTCCGGAGGGGCAAAGACTTACAGGACATACTCATCCTGCTTCGAGGACAGTAAATATGATGAGAGATTTTACATAAACAAATTTGTTGAAGGAAGGAACGTATCGCCAAAATTTGTTTTTCCGCAGCCGGCAGGTTTCATAAATGATTACGAAAGCATTATAAGGCATCAGGAAGAGCCTTACGGAGGCTTCAGCATTTATGCGCAATGGGAACTTATGAAAAGCATATCTGCGGACGGTGTGAAAGTGGTTCTCGACGGACAGGGCGGCGACGAAGTTTTCGGCGGTTACAGCAGTTTCGCTGTTCCCCATTTGTCGAACCTTCTTATGAGTTTTAATATTAAGGATTTTTTCAGAGAATACAAATCCGTGAAGAAAAAGACGGAAATATCGGACCTGCCCAAAAAAATATTGATGAATCTTCTCGAATATTATTCGCCCGGATTTCAGTCAGCGTTGCATGGGCGGCTTGCAAAAAAACCGGCATGGATCAATGGAGATGTGACGCGCTTATACAACATACCCGATACCAGATATTCAAATACTTTTAAACAGCATACAGCTAAAGAAATAAATTTCCTTAGGCTCGGCGAACTTCTGCACAATGAGGACAGGAACTCTATGGCTTTCAGCATAGAATCCAGAGTGCCGTTTCTTGACCACGAACTTGTGGAATTTGTTTTCAATACGGATGACATTCTGAAATACGAAGCCGGAAGAACGAAGAAACTTCTACGGAACGCAGTCAGCGGATTGCTGCCCGCAGAGATAACGGAGAGAAAAGATAAAATGGGTTTTGTAACTCCCGGTGAAAACGTATGGCTTAAGAAAGACATCAAGCCATGGGTGCTTGAATACATTAATTCCGAACCTTTGCGAAGCAAACCAATATGGAATTTTGATATTACGGACGGGAATATTTACAATGTTCTTGAGAAGACAGGGAATCCGAGGCTTTTATGGAGGGTGCTGAACACCGAGATGTGGCTGCGGGCTTTCAAACTGAATATTTAAATTTTATAATGAATAACCTTATTAAGAAAATACCTTTGTATCAATTTGCAAGAGACTCGGTTTTCAATTTCCCCTACTGGGTGTTTTGTCTTGTCGGGCATATTCCGTCTCATATAATGAGAAATTTCATATACAGATACGTATTCAGAATGAAGCTGGGGAAAGGTGTTAAAATTTACAAGCACCTTGATTGTTACGAACCCTCAAAAATCGTAATCGGCGACGGCTCAATAATAGGCAACGACGCATTTCTTGACGGAAGAGCGGGTATTTACATAGGAAGCAATGTTAATTTTTCGGGCTGGGTCAAGGTTTTCACCAGACAGCATGACATGGACGATAAAAATTTCAAAGTAGTCGGAGGTCCTGTTTATATTGAAGACAGAGCAAATATATCCTCCTGTTCCATTATCCTTCCGGATTTAAGAATAGGCAAAGGCGCTGTTGTAATGGCCGGCGCGATTGTTACTAAAAGCGTCGATGATTACAATATTGTCGGGGGCATCCCCGCGAAATTCGTCAGAATGAGAAGCAAGGAACTTGAATACGACTGGACAAAACTAAGAGCGATACCATTTCATTAATCAATAGTTATATTATTCAGAATATAAATACTCTCGTCGCGAAACAGAAAACCTATGAATGACATTATAAAGCAAATAAACAAAGATTTTGAGAATGGATTTATCGGCACTGAAATATATGACGAACTGTCTCCACAATTTTTCAGTTATAATAATGATCAACAACTCCTGAGCAGGAAAAACGCGATTTTGAATTTATTTGCCGATCTCGAAGTCTTACTGGAAAAATTCAGAGTTTACAACAAACAATGGATTGACATTGGCTGCGGAAACGGTGTAAGGGATCTTTTAATAGCTGCCGAAATTCAAAAAGATGGTGGATCAATACTTGGTGTAGATCCTTGGGATCTAGAGATAAAAAGCGCTAAGATTCTTTTGAAGAATTATCCGGCAATAAAAAATGCTGAGTTCAGGACAGAGGACGGTTGCAGCATGAATATTGAGAGTAATTCGTTTGATGTTGCTTTTCTCTCAAGTGTGCTGACTCACTCAAGGGAACCGGAGCAAATGATAAATGAAACGTACCGGATATTAAAAGATAAAGGGTTATTAATATTCTATGACGAAAATAATTCAATAAATTTATATAAAACCTCGAGGGATTATGAGAAGTTACATAGAGACGTAGAATTCGGGCCGCTTGACAAAAGCTGGCAGGAAGCTATCGGCAAACCTTTTAGGGAATTAAGGAGAGATTACTTAGCGGAAAATATTGGGAATGAATTAATCGACAAAAAAATCCTCGATTATTCATTCGGCATGTATGGCAAAGAAATGATAACCAAAGTAAGTGAGCACTTAAAGAAAGGGACGATAATCAGAAAATATGGGAAAAAGACTCCCTGTCATCCTGTTTACGGCTGGACTGTTGATTACAAGATAAACCCTTTCTCAATTAAAGGTATGTTGAACAAAGCGGGTTTTAAAACAAGTTTTTTTTAT
>CAIKZJ010000259.1 GCA_903831845.1 uncultured Ignavibacteriota bacterium | reverse complement strand
GTCGACGACGAACCTTCAATACTTGAAAGCCTTTCGCTTATACTTTCGCACAACAAGTATGAAGTAGATACCTGCGAGGACGGGTTCACAGCTCTTGAGAAGGTTAACAACAGGGAATACGAACTGATTCTTCTCGACATTAAGATGCCGAAGATGGACGGAATAGAAGTTCTTGAAAAGATAATGGCTATGAAGCCCGAGCAGGTTGTGATAATGATATCCGGGCACGGCAACATAGAGACGGCCGTTGACGCGACTAAAAAAGGCGCGTATTATTTCCTTGAGAAACCGCTTCCCGACATACCCGAACTGATGCTGACAATAAGGAACGCTATCGAGTTCAGGAAATCCAAAGACGAACTGATACGTCTGCGCAGAAAGCAGGCGGCTGAAAACGAGATAATCGGCAGGAGCGCGGGAATAGTCAACGTGCTGGAGCTGATTGAGAAGTTCAGGGACATACAGTACAACGTGCTCATAACAGGCGAAAGCGGCACTGGCAAGATGCTTGTGGCGAACCAGCTTCACCTGAAATCGAAGAGAGAAAGCAATCCTTACGTAATAATAAACTGCGCGCAGCTTAACGATACTAACGCCGACACGGAGCTTTTCGGAAGCGTAGAGGGAAACATACTCCGCAGCCGCGGCAAGCTCGCGGAAGCGGAAGGTGGAACGATACTTTTTGACGAGGTGTCGAACCTTACCCATGACGTGCAATCGAAGCTTCTCAAGGTTATCGACGAAGGAAAATTCGCGAGGCAGGGGCAGGTGAACGAAGTCAGCACGGACCTGCGTTTCTTATTCACGTCGAACAAGGATCTTAAGAACGAAATCGAGCAGGGAAAGTTCAGGGAAGACCTTTATCACAGAATAAACGTGATGACGATAGACGTGCCGCCGTTGAGAGAGCGAACAGAAGACATAGAACTTCTCGCTGATTATTTCATAGAGCAGGTGCGGACAGCATACAACGTCGCGCCGAAGAAATTCACGCCCGAGGCGGTGCTGCGTTTAAAATCGTTCAGATGGCCGGGCAACGTGAGGGAGCTGAAGAACTACACTGAAAGGCTGATGTTCACCGTAGATAACGACGTAATAAGCGAAGATGACATAGAGCTTCCGGGCAACAGGCATTCGAGGGAGCTGAACGACCTTCTTAACAAGAACCTTTCTCTGAACGATTTTCAGAACGAGTCGGAGAAGATGTTCTTAATAAAAATGCTTAACGATTACAGGTACAACATAAGCCAGACTGCAGAAGCGTTAAAGATACAGAGAAGTCATTTGTATAAACTGATGAGCAAGTACGAGATCCCGACTCCGAGCAAGATCAAGTAAAGAGCCGGAGGTCGAGGAGAAGTTCTTTTTCTATCGATGTTATGATGTGGTCGAAATCCTTGTCGGCATGTACGAAATCAAGATCGTCGGTATTGATGGTCATAACCCTTCCGTAACTGTACCGTTTAATCCATTCTTCATAACTGTTGTTGAGTTCGGAGATGTAATTCACGTCAATATCCTTTTCAAAATCTCTTCCGCGCGCCTTAATCTGTTTCACGAGCGTTTTAACGTCTGCCTGAAGGTACACGAGCAGGTCCGGAGGGCGCAGATAGCTCGTCATTTCTGCGAAGAGGTTAGTATAAGTCTGATGGTCGCGGTCCGACATTTTACCGAGCTTATGAAGGTTCCTCGCGAATATTTCGACGTCCTCGTAAATGCTTCTGTCCTGAATTACGGAATTCGGGCGTTCGACGATTTCCTTATGAGTATTGAACCTGTGCGCGAGGAAATAAATCTGGAGGTTGAAGGACCAGCGTTCCATATCTGCGTAGAAATCGCTCAGATACGGGTTATCGGCGACGGATTCATAGTAGGGAATCCAGCTGAATTTTTCGGCAAGCCGGCGCGTGAGGGAAGATTTCCCCGAACCGATATTGCCTGCGATTGATATGAATATTTTTGATGACAAATTCCGCCGTAAATGAAAAAGGCCAGGTGAATGCCTGACCTTGAACTTTTGAAATTATTCGGCCTGTACGGGAGTTTCCGCCGGTGTTTCCGGCTGAACCGGAGCCGGTTCCACGATTACTGTTTCGAGAACTTTTCTCTTTTTTTCTTTTATCTTTGTCGCGGCCTTGCCCGTAAGTTTCCTGAGGTAATAAAGCTTTGCCCTGCGGATGCCGCCGTGCTTCACTATTTCAACCTTAGCAATTTTGGGTGAATTGATAGGGAATATTCTTTCTACTCCGACGCCGTTCGAAATTTTTCTTACTCTGAATGTCTTGCTGAGTCCGCTTCCCTTGATGCCCATCACGATTCCTTTGAACTGCTGGATTCTTTCCTTATCGCCTTCGATAACCTTTACGAAAACCGAAATCGTATCGCCGACATGAAAATCAGGCATGTCTTTTCTTAACTGTGCTGCCTCGACTAACTTTAATTTGTCCATTTTTAGATTACTCCTGTTGAATCTGTTTATATTATTTATTTAATTTTTTTATTTTCCTGTATTTTGCCAGAGCTTTTTTCTCGCGCCATTTCTTAATTTCGGCGTGGTTTCCCGAAAGAAGAACATCGGGCACTTTGAGTCCTTCGTACTTTTCAGGCCTTGTATACTGCGGGCAGTCGAATCCCGTTTCAACCTGGAACGAATCGCTCAAAGCGGATTCGCCGTCGCCGAGTACGCCGGGCACCAGCCTTGCGACGGAGTCGACGAAAGTCAGGGCCGCTATATCTCCGCAGGAGAGGACATAATCTCCGACGGAAATCTCGAGAGTGACGAGTTTCTTTATAACCCTTTCGTCAATACCCTTGTAATGGCCGCAGAGCAGAATCAGATTTTTCTTAAGTGAAAAATCGTTCGCTTTTTTCTGCGTGAACTTAATACCCTGGGGCGAGAAGTAAATAACTTCGTCGTAATCCCTTTCCGATTTCAGTTTGTTAATGCATTTGAAAATCGGCTCTGGTTTAAGTATCATACCCGCTCCTCCGCCGTAGGGCGTGTCGTCAATCTGCTTGTACCGCCCTTCGGCGTATTCGCGCAGGTTATGGACTCGCACTTCTATGTATTTCTTTTTGACGGCGCGGGATATCAGCCCGTTTGTTAAAGAACTTTCCAGTATCGCCGGATTCGCGCTTATTATGTCAAACCTTATCTTCATCGTTAAGTCCTTCGATTAATTCCGCATCTATCCTTTTAGCTTTGACATCGATTTTTTTCACGAACTCTTTCAGAAGCGGAACGAAGAAAGTTTTTTTATCTTTCTTTACGGCAAGCAGGTCTGAACTTCCGTAGTTTTCGACGCCTGCCACTTCGCCCGCGTATTCATCCCTGTCATAAACCCTGCATCCTATCATCTCGTAGAAGTAGTGCATTCCTTCCGGAAGCTCCACTCTGTCCTTTTCATCTACTGCAATCAGCAGTCCTTTAAGTTTTTCAGAGTCCGAAATGTCTTCGTACCCCTCTAAAACAAGTTTAACGATCCCATTGGAAATTTCAGAGTTTACGATCCTGAATTCAACGGAATCGGTGAACTTGTTTTTAATCAATTCTCCCTTTTTTTCATCAACGATGTATATATTTCGGGTTTCATTGAAGCGCTCTGGAAAGTCGGTAAGGGGAATGACCTTTACCGATCCTTTAATTCCGAACGTTCCGGAAATCTTCCCTATGTACAGTAGCTGACTTGAATCGATCAAATTAACCTTCTTTTAAGACCCTGTCAGGAATTTCCAGGGAAACTTTCTTCCCGTTCTTGGCTCCGACCGCAATGAGAAGGACTCTCATGGCCTTCGCCGTTTTTCCTTTTTTCCCAATCACTTTGCCTGTTTCGCCAGGATCGACGAGGAGCTGATAATGAATAACTCCTCCTGAAACAGTTTCTTCTACAGTTACACCCTCCGGTTTATCTACAAGATTTTTTGCGATGTATTCTATGAATTCTTTCATAGAACCTCCTACGTTTGTTTGAAAAAAAACTTGTGACTAAGCCGGAAATTATTTCAATATGTTATTCCGCTTTGGGCTCAGCTGCCTTTTCGGCTTTCTTCTTCGCCCGATTCTCTTTTTGTCTGAGCTTCCTGGCTTTTTCTCTTTCGAGTTTGTTAGCCTTGTCATTGATGAACTGCTGCATCTTCGCCGCCGCCTGATCTTCAGTAGCTTTCGATTTCATAAGTCTGACCTTCATCATAAGTCCTTCGCGTCTGAGCAGGTTCCTGACAGTCTCAGTGGGTTTAGCACCTTTTGTGAGCCAGTGTATTACTCTTTCTTCTTTTAAGGTGACCTGTACGGGTTCCATGTGAGGGTTATAATTCCCGACAGATTCAATAAATCTTCCGTCTCTCGGCGAACGTGAGTCAGCTGCGACTATTTTGTAGATAGGCGCTTTCTTCTTTCCCATTCTTTTGAGTCTAAGTTTAACCAATTAGGTGTTACTCCTTTCGAATTCTTGTAAATATTAATTTAAATTATTTTAAAAATCGATATAAAAAACTAGATTTTAAAGTCGTTCATCATTCCCGGAGGCAGTTTCATGCCTTTAAGGAGGTTTTTCATCTTTCCTGACGAAAAACTTTTCATCATCTTTTTCATGTCATCAAACTGTTTTATCAGTCTGTTAACCTCCTGTATGCTCGTTCCGCTTCCGTCGGCAATACGTCTTCTTCTCATTCCGTTAAGGACGTTGGGATTTTCCCTTTCTTTCGCTGTCATCGAAAGAATTATTGCTTCAATCCTGACGAAAGCCTTTTCGTCGACTTCTTTATCTTTGAGCGCCTTGCTTGCGCCGGGAATCATCGATACGAGATTTTGTATCGAGCCCATTTTCTTAACCTGCTTTATCTGTCCCAGGAAATCGTTGAAATCAAACCTGTTCTTCCGGAGTTTCTCCTCGAGTTTCGCGGATTCGCTCATGTCGATTTCCTGCTGCGCTTTCTCTACGAACGAAACGATGTCGCCCATGCCGAGTATACGCGACGCCATCCTGTCCGGATGGAACTGTTCGAGCGCGTCGAGTTTCTCTCCGATGCTTACGAACTTAATCGGCTTGCTGACGACGGCCTTTATCGAGAGGGCAGCTCCGCCTTTTGTATCGCCGTCGAGTTTTGTAAGAACTATGCCCGTATAATCGAGCCTGTCATGAAACGCTTTGGCCGTGTTGACCGCGTCCTGTCCCGTCATCGAATCCACTACAAAAAGTATCTCGTCGGGTCTCACGGCATTGCGGAGGTTAGCCACCTCGTTCATCATCTGCTCGTCGATAGCCAGTCTGCCTGCCGTGTCGATGATCAGAGTATCGCGCGCGTTTTTTCTTGCGTATTCTTCCGCGGCCTCGGCTATCTTAATCACGTTTTTCTCGCCGTCGATGCTTATAACGGGAACATCTATTTCTTTCCCGAGAACTTTAAGCTGTTCGATGGCGGCAGGCCTGTAAATATCGCATGCTGCCAGAACAGGATTCTTTCCTTTCGACTTCAGGTGCTTCGCGAGCTTTGCCGCAAAGGTTGTTTTACCCGAGCCCTGCAGTCCCGCCAGCATTACAGAAGCCGGAATCCTGTCGGAAAACTTCAGATCGCTTTTCTCCGAACCCATAAGCTCTATGAGTTCGTCGTTGATTATCTTTACAATCAGCTGTCCGGGAGTGATGCTGTTTATAACATTCTGGCCGAGGGATTTTTTCTTTACCTCGGTTATGAAATTCGTAACCACCTTGTAGTTAACGTCAGCATCAAAAAGAACGCGCCGAACTTCTCTCAGAGACTCGTCAACATTCTTTTCCGTTATTTTGCCCTGTCCTCTTATTTTCTTGAGGACGGTGTCAAACTTATTGGTTAAATCCTCGAACATCTAAAAATTGAACATAAACACTAAAGTTAACAAAAAAACCCTATTTTTTCAATGAAATAAATATTATTGCGGTTGAACAAAATCGAGCGTTCTTGTCCTGAATCCGTCGCCCATAACATCGTTAACATCTACAAGAATCATGAATGCTTTCGGGTCTTCATCCCTTACTATCCTTCTGAGAGCTGTAGTCTGCCTTCTGTCGACCACAATGAACAGTACATTCTGTTTCTCACCGGAATAACCGCCTTCGGAGTTGAATATTGTAATGCCTCTGTCGAGTTCTGATATCACTCTTTCCTTTATTACATCCTCGAACTTGGAAATAATATAAGCGCCTTTTACGTAGGGGAGGCCTTCAGCTGTCAGGTCCACGATTTGCGTGGTTATGAACAGGTTAAGGTAGCCCCAGATTACGAGATTTAGGTCTCTGAAAGCCACGCCGATAGAGAAAATAATAAGTGTTTCGATTATCCAGTACCCCGAACCGATCGACATGCCGGTATACTGTTTCAGCATTGCCACCGGGATATCCGTGCCGCCCGTAGAGCCCTTGAACCTGAAAATCACGCCCAGAGCGAATCCCAGGAGTACGGAGCCTGCGATAGAAGCGAGGAGAATGTTATCGGTGAACGCCCAGTACTGTGTATTAATAAAATCGCGGAGAAACGGGAACTGTTTATATAGCATTTCCGGGCTAAGCAGGTCGATGAAAATCGAACCTATGAACATGCCGAAAAACGACTTGAAACCGAATTGTTTTCCCAGAAAGAACCAGGCAAGTACGAATAACGGTACATTTATTATTATCATCGAAATACCGGCAGGTATACCGGCGAAATAATATATTACCTGCGCTATGCCGCCTATGCCGCCCGGAGACACTTTGAAAGGTATCAGAAACCAGGAATATGAAATACCAAAAATAACGCTGCCAAGAATAATACCGACATAGTCACGAATGTTGATGAGGAGTTTTTTTCTTTTGCTGATCATGATTAATCAATTTACTGTAGTTATACAAAAATACAAAATTTAAAGGTTTTTTTAAAGTCGAAAGAAGCAAACCTCTAAACTATGCGTATTTATTAAATACTATAAAAACAATATATTAAAATTTTGACTATTTTGGGATTACTGTTCATTTTCCGAACCTGGTAATAGTTTATATACTGCTTTAATCAACGAAAAACTGCGAGGAATGAAGATAACATGCGATATTTGAGCAAATTTGAAGCTTTTTTTTGGTATGATAATTGTAAAAGAGATAGTATACAAAAACAAAACCGTACTGGCCTCAAATTCACGACAGGTTTTTAAAGCAAGACGGAAAAAATACGAAAGGGTGCAATAAAGGAATGAAGTACTTCGCAATTTTTACAATTACAGTTTTAATGACTATTCAGTCATTCTCACAGGAAAAGTCATCTGACATCAAATCCTTAAACACAATCACAAACGTAACAAACGGCGCAGGTTCGACAATCACATCCAAGAAGAACGGTTCATGGAGTTCGACATCGACATGGAATAACGGTGTGATTCCTTCAGTAAACGATAACGTTATAATAGATCATACTGTCACGGTAGACGGCAACTACGGTTGTTCAGCGCTGACAATCAACTCAGGAAAAAGTCTCACTGTAAATTCGACGAAGACACTTACAGTAAACGGAAATTTCATAAACGGCGGTTCATTCACGCTTACGAACGGAACGACCGGTACATATACATATCTGGACGTAACCGGAAATCTTACAAACAATTCAGGAGCTTCGATATACGCTTCGGCTTCATATACAAGAATAGAATTCATCGGAACATCGGCGCAGTCTTTCAGCAATAACGGCACTTTAAGCGGCAAGCTTTACGGTCTTACGCTTGACAACGCAGCCGGACTTACATTATACAATAACACATTCAACATAGTAAGAGTAAATATATTCAAGGGCACAATCATCAACAGCGACAAGATATCGCTCGGCGACGGTACGACATTCGGACTGGTTCAGAGAGGCGTTATCGGAGCGACATCGCCCGCGGGCTCATTTGACAAGTCATTCACGCTCAACGTAGGTTCTACAGGTTCATTTTACTTAAGATACGACGGTTCAATCGCGGCGATAACGACGGGATACGAGATTCCCTCGACATCGACGGTTTATTACATATACAGCAACAATCCTTACAACACGGTTTTAAACAAGAACATAACAGTAACAAACACAGTCGATCTCGACGACGGCTCATTCGTAATCGGCGGCAACACTCTTACAATTAACGGCGGCACATTCGCCAGCAACGGCGGTACGCTTACAGGCGGCAACACGTCAAAAATAACTTTCACGGGAAGCAACACCAATGCAGTACTTCCGGCGGTTACATTAAACACGCTCACGCTTAACAATTCAAACGGACTTGACCTTACTGGAAGCGTAACAATAACAAACCTTCTCACGCTTACAAACGGTGTCGTAAGCACAGACACTAATAAAATATATTTCACAAGCACGGCGGTAAATCCCACAGAAACAAACGGAACAAGGATTGACGGATACGCAGTGATGAATTCAAGAATGGTAGGAACGGGCAGCCTTTACTTCCTCGGATGTTATTTCGCGGCCGGCTCGGACAACCTCGGCAACGTCACGATGACAAGAGTTTCCGGTACCAAGGCGATAGTAAACAACAACGGAATGCAGAGCATTGCGGTATTCTGGGATATCGACGCGGACAATCAGCCGGTAAACGGAAGAAACATGACATACAACTGGTTCACGGTGAACGACAACCAGCATGCTTTCGGTTCAGGCAACAGAGCGCAGATGTATTACAGCACGGATGCAGGAACTACATGGATGGCGATAGGCGGTCTTGTGAATCCGGTAACAGGTTCGACGACAAGAGCGATAACAGTCAACACAACACATTATTCGGAATGGTCGGTCGGTTCAGAAGATTCACCTCTTCCGGTTCAGCTCAGTTCTTTCACGTCGACCGTCAGCGGCAGCACAGTAAAGCTCGCATGGAGCACGGCGTCCGAGACCAACAACAGCGGTTTTGAAGTTTACAGAAGCGAAAAGGGAACGAACAATTTCGTGAAACTCGGTTTTGTGGCCGGAAACGGTACAAAAAACACGCAGTCGAACTACACATACGAAGACAGAAAAGTAAACACAGGAAAATACGAATACAAACTGAAACAGATCGACAACAACGGCAACTACGAATTCTTCACGCTTAGCGGCGCTGTTGAAGTCGGAACGCCCTCGAAATACACGGTATCGCAGAACTATCCGAATCCTTTCAATCCCGTAACAAAGATAGATTTCAGCATTCCTTCGGCTTCGAAAGTAAAGATGGTCGTTTACGACATCACGGGTAAGCTTGTAAAGACTCTCGTAGACGAGAACAGGTCAGCTGGAAATTACACAGTGGAATTCAACGCAGGCAGCCTTTCGAGCGGAATTTACTTCTGCGCGTTCACGGCCGGCGATTACAAAGAAGTAAAGAAAATGACATTAATAAAATAAGACTACTCAAAAACTATCATAAATAGTTAATTTAAAAACCAAAACCCCGCCTGCACCCTGGCGGGGTTTTTTTATGTGTAAAAATTAAGATTTAATCTACCCAGTCGCAGACGAAAACATTTGTTTCGCCTGATTTCGAGTCAAACCTGTTCGAGCAGAAGACAAATTTTTTGCCGTCCATTGAGAACATCGGGAATCCGTCGAACGTGTTGTTGAATGTGATCTGTTCCAGTCCTGTTCCGTCGACATTAATTGCCCAGAGGTCGAAGTTTCTTCCTTTCTGGTCGCCGAGGTTAGAGCAGAAAATAATTCTTTTCCCGTCCGGAAAGAAGTAAGGGCCGAAATTGGCGGCGCCGTTGTTTGTAACCTGTCTTTTATTGCTTCCGTCGGCGTTCATCACGAATATTTCGAGCGAGTGCGGCCGGATAAGACCGTCTTTAAGCAGTTCACGGTATTCGTCCAGCTCTTTTCCTTTCGGACGCGATGCGCGGTAGACTATCATCGAGCCGTCGTATGAATAATACGCTCCGCCGTCATAGCCTTCTTCGAATGTGAGACGCGTAACGTTGCTGCCGTCGAGGTTCATCGAATACAGTTCTATATCGCCGTCGCGTGTTGAAGTGAAAATTATCTTGTCACCCTTGGGTGATATTGTCGCTTCGGCATCGTAACCCGGCGATGAAGTAAGTACTTTGATATTACCGCCGTCGGCGTCGGCAGTATAAATGTCGTAGTCTTTATAGAGCGCCCAGACATAGCCTTTTGAGAAATCAGGCGGCGGAGGGCAGTTCTCATTGCCCATGAATGTTGAAGCGTACAGGACGTGTTTGCCGTCAGGAAAGAAGTATGAGCAGGTTGTCCGTCCTTTTCCGTTGCTGATAAGTTTTTTGTCCGAGCCGTCAATGTTCATTGTGTAAATCTGGTCGCAGTCATGGCCTTTTGTTGTCTGGTAAATCAGTTTTTTACCGTCGTAAGAGAAATACGCCTCTGCGTTTTCGTTTCCGTCAGTGAGCATGCGCATGTTTTTGAAATGCTTTTCCCCGGGGAATATAAGCGAGTCGCTGTTACCTGTAAATTCAGTTCTTTGTGTCGTAAATGAAAACAAAGAAAGCGCGGTAATGAGAATCAGATATAGTATTACGGATATATATGCTTTTTTCATTAAGTAATTAATTTGTTATATACTGAACAAAAATATCGGGGTGAAAATTTCAAATAAAAAAGGCTGCAGGAGAAAATCCTGCAGCCTGAAAATATAAAAACTTTTAAGCTATTTTATAAGTGTGCCTATGCGGTCCCAGCGTATCGAGCCGAGGAGTTTGAAGAAATCGGCGAAAGAAATGTTTGCGTCCCATGACCAGTAGATCATGAATGCTTCACCGACCACGTTATCCATAGGCATAAATCCCCAGAAACGGCTGTCGAGAGAATTGTTCCTGTTATCGCCCATCATGAAAAGATAATCGCGTTTCGCTACGTAGTTGCCGCCGGAATAGGTCTGTCCGTCGACTATCAGGTCGCCGCCCGGTTTCAGTTTAACGTCGGCAGCACCTTCCTTTATTATGAACATCTTCCATCCTTCGAAATTCGAGCTGTCGATTTTTATGACGTCGCCTTTTTTAGGAACGCGCAGGGGTCCGTAATTATCCTCGTTCCAGCCTGATCCTTTCGGAAACACCCTGTTATTCGCCAGGCTTGCCGGCTGAAGGGGAGCGATGAATTTGGACTGGGGCGGATTCGGGAATACCTGTCCGTTTCTGTACAGGACTTTATTGATTACCTGGATGCTGTCGCCCGGAGTGCCGATACAGCGTTTAATATAATTAAGAACTTCACCTGATTGTTTCTCATCCCTGTCTCCGGGGAAGTCGAACACCACAACGTCGCCGGGTTTCGGCGATTTAAATCCCGGCAGGCGGAAATAAGGAATCCTCACATCCGTGAAAGGAATATTTCTCGGAGTCGTCGCCCCGTAAGTGAATTTGGTCACGAGCAGGAAATCGCCTACAAGAAGCGTATTTTCCATCGAGCCTGTTGGTATCCTGTATGCTTCGAACAGGAAAAGTTTTATAAGAAAAGCCACAACGGCGGCCCATACGAGCGCGTCGAAATATTCTTTAGGTTTTGATTTTTTATTTTTACTTAATTGTCTCGGCAATTTATTTTCCGGAACGCTATCTTTTAATCCCATTATGCTGATAAATTTTATTTTTCAATTGAAAGTACGGCAAGAAACGCTTCCTGAGGTATCTCGACGGACCCTACTTGTTTCATACGTTTTTTACCTTCTTTTTGTTTCTCGAGAAGCTTCCGTTTTCTCGAAATATCGCCGCCGTAACATTTGGCGATGACGTTTTTTCTCAACGCGCTTATCGATTCCCTTGCAATAACTTTCGTGCCGATAGCAGCCTGTATTGCGACTTCAAACATATGTCTGGGAATGAGCTTGCGCAGTTTCTCGCAAAGTTTCCTTCCCCAGTAATACGCGTTTTCCCTGTGAATTATCGTCGACAGGGCGTCTACGGGCTCGCCGTTCAGCAGTATGTCGAGTTTCACGAGGTCTGATTCTCTGTAATCCTTAATTTCATAATCGAACGAAGCATATCCTTTAGTCAGGGATTTCAGCTTGTCGTAAAAATCAAAAATAATTTCCGACAGGGGGAATTCTATTGTCAGGTCGACTCTTTTCGCGTCGATGTAATGCTGGTTCTTAAAAATTCCGCGCCGCTCGTTCGCGAGTTTCATAATATTGCCTATGAACTCTACCGGCGTAATTATCTGCGATGAAATGAACGGTTCTTCGACGTGATCGATAACAGTCTGGTCAGGCATGAGCGACGGATTATCTACAAGCACGACTTCGCCGTTTGTTTTATAAACTTTATATTCTACGTTAGGAACCGTAGTTATAATGTTAAGGTCGTATTCACGTTCGAGTCTTTCCTGCACAATTTCAAGATGAAGCAGTCCGAGGAACCCGCATCTGAAGCCGAATCCGAGAGCTACCGACGTTTCCGGCTCGAAAGAAAGAGCTGCGTCGTTGAGTTTCAGTTTTGCGAGCGACTCGCGGAGATTTTCGAAATCGTTTGCCGCGACGGGGTAAATACCGCTGAACACCATCGGTTTCACTTCCTTGAAACCCGGTATAGGTTCGCCTGCGCGGTTGTTAACGTCGATGATAGTATCGCCGACCTTGGAATCATTTACGTCTTTAACGTTTGCAATGAGATATCCCACGTCGCCTGAATTGAGATGTCCCGTGCGTTTCCTGTCCATCTTAAGAATGCCGACTTCTTCCGCCTGGAATCTTTTTCCGTTTGAGAAAAATTCTATTTCGTCGCCTTCTTTAAGGATTCCGTCTACGACTCT
>CAIKZJ010000258.1 GCA_903831845.1 uncultured Ignavibacteriota bacterium | reverse complement strand
GTTATGCGTTCGCGGCCGCAGAATTTCTTCGTGATATGGACAAACGCGCCTCTGGTGCAGGCCGAGACTACGCCTGAAGCTGCTTTGCTCTCCAAACGTTTCTGCAAATGGGCTAAAGACACTCTTGCTGCCGGTCTTGACCCGGTAACGGGTTCTTTCCCGAACAACGTATACGTCTTTGATTTCTTTTCGAAGCTTACGAACTTGAGCGGATATCTGCAGCCGCAGTATGCAACGAGTTCTAACGACAGCCATCCTAACGCCGCCGCGACGGCGCTCGTAGCTCCTCAACTTGTTAACGAGGCATTCGACCATTCGATTTATTACGAAACAATTTACGGAATAAGGAAAATCGAAGGAAGTGTCCCCGTAAAATATTCGCTGATGCAGAATTATCCGAACCCGTTCAATCAATCGACGATTTTCAAGCTTCAATGTGCGATGAAGGGCGGTGTGTCACTGAAAATATACGACACGCAGGGGAGGGAAGCGGCAGTTCTGGTTGATGATGTGCTTATGCCCGGAGCATATGAAGTAAGGTTCGATGCGCCGGCTGAAATGCCGAGCGGAGTCTATTTCTGCAGACTTAAAGCCGGTGATTATTCCGAAGTAAGGAAAATGGTATTGCTGAAGTAAGTTAAAAAGAGCAGCCCCGCCGGCAGGACGGGACTGCTCTCTGGAGTACAACTAAAATGAAAAGAATTGAAACTCTATTTAATCAGGCACATTTTTTTTACGTCCGATTTTTCACGCGTGATTATTCTGTAGAAATAAATACCGCTTGAAATATCGCCGCCGGAAAAAACAAGCTTGTTGTATCCTGCTTTCATTTCTCCGTCGTATAATTTTCTGATTTCCCTTCCGCTTGAATCGTAGATCTTCAGTGTCACGAAATCGTCTTTCGGAAGCGATACCAGAATGTTCGTAACAGGATTGAAGGGATTCGGATAGTTCTGCGACATCTCGAACTTCGCGGGCAGTCCGACTGTCACTTCTTCGGACAGCGTGTGAATGTTGTAACTGCCGTTGTAATCCGTCTGCTTAAGCCTGTAAATATATTTCCCGGACTGAAGGTTCCTGTCCTCGAATGAATAGGATACAGGCACGCCGCTGCTGCCTCTTCCCTGCACGAATCCGGCTTCCGTCCATGTTTCGCTTCCGGATAAACATCTTTCTACATAGAAGCCCCTGTTGTTGTCCTCGTAAGCCGTTATCCATTTGAGCGTGACGTTGTTCCTGTTTGCCGAAAAGCTGAACGAGGATATCTCGACGGGAAGGTAACCCTGAACGAGTATAGGATTATTTACGGAGGTGCTTTTATTGTATCCCTCGTATCCGGAGAATCCGTTATAGTCGAGGGTCATTACCTGATAGTTATGTCCGGGCGAGAGACCTGTGACTGTCACGCCGGGATTGTCGAGAAGGTCTGCTCCGTTATACACGCAATACCATCCTGTCCCTTCAGGCGAACCTGAACCGAAGACATTTGAAGCCGTGTACGACACGCCGTTGATGAGGTTAGGAACGGTTCCCGTCCCGTCCTTCATGAAGACTACACGCTTTGACCCGTTGCCCGGCTGCCACATCAAAGATACGGAGTTAGATTCCAGCAGGGCAAATTTCATCTGGCTTGACTGCGTGGACGGGGGAGTAAAGTATGATATCGCGTTGTTGAAAGTCGTCCAGCGCAGGTTTGTGTAGGGAACACAGTCCTGTTTGAAATACCACCAGAAATAACCGCCCACGTAACCCGGAGTAGTAATGTTCATCCTGTAATACCTCATCATATATTCGGCTTTTTTGGAAGTATCGAGCGTTCCGCATTCTCCGATGCCTATTTTGGAATTAGGAAATAGAACGTGAATGCTGTCGAAAACCTTCTGCCAGTCCGGCTGGTAGCCGTTGCAGTCGTCCTCGTAATATGAAATCCACACGTAATCGAGTCCGTTCCTTATTGACGAGCCGAGATTCTTGTTTACCCAGTAGAACATTTCGTTCTTCGAATTTGAATAGCAGTCTTTATTGTAATAAAGCGTAAGAGCCGTCTTTTTCCCGGCAGCCTTGAAAATCCTGTACGCTGTATCCATCTTCGCGACAACGTCGCTTGTGGTGCCGAGCCACTCGCCGTTTATTTCATTGCCCACTTCCCATATGTCCACCTTGTTTCCGAGCGTGTTGAGATACTCGTTTGCTCTTGCGGTGTACTGTGTGAGATTGTACTGGCTCATGTAATAGCTGTCGAGCAGTTCTCCCATTATGAAGCTGTACTTTTTAATTTCATTTACGGCCGTAACATAGTCGGCCGCGGCTATCCACTCGTCAAAGACGATTCTTGCTGTTGGTTTCTTGTACAAACGGGCAAGCGCCGTATCGATCCTGGCAAGACCGTTAACGGCGTCGAGAGTTAATCCGTAGACGCGGTTAGTATCAATGATTGCGGCTTTCGAAACCGGCGTCATGCAGATAACGATGAATAATATTAATATTGCCTTTTTCACGAAGCCCCCTTATACAGTTAAAGATTATCATTCAAATACTGTACCGTGTAATACGGATGCGGACCCTCAAAAACAGTTTATAAAAAGCTTTATTTTTCCGTAAATTTGCGAAAAAAAAGGGTTTTATCTCATTTTGGAACAGGAGTCCGAAAAAATTCTTTAGACTGATGTTTTATTCGGGTTTAATTATTAAAGTGTATATGCTATGTTTTCTCATATTGAGATTGCATTTCAACGTAACAGCAGGACGCGGGATGCGTATATTAAATCAGTAACTTAAAACCGTATCGGAGAAATAATGAAAAAATATTTTATTACTTTTCTTATAATATTCATTTCGTCAACATATTCTACAGGACTGACACAGACAGATTCCACTCTCATCGTTAATACCGTGCTTGATTACGGCGAGGGATATTATTCAGGCAGTCCCGAAAGGATGGAGAGTGCTATTCATCCCGACCTTAACAAAGTCAGTCCGGAAAAAATCGGGATGACAGGCGGAATCGTACTAAGAAATTCTACTTATTCTGGTTTGATAGAACTTTGCAGGAACAAGATCGGCATGCTCGACGAATCGAAAAGGAATATTTCGGTGGCGGTTCTGAAAATTGACGGTGACATGGCTTTCGCCCGACTGAACTCGGCGAAATTCAACGATTACGTGCAGCTCGGCAGGATTGACGGGAAATGGAAAATAATAAACGTGTTATGGACATACGGCTCCGACGTTAAAAGGGATAAGATTCCTGATGACGCCGAAAGAGAGAAGATAAAAGAAGCCGTTAAGAATGCCGTGACGGGATACTACGAAGGTCTTTTCACGGGTAACCCTGTTATGATAGACAACTGTCTGCACGGCGAATGCTGTCTTGACGTGATGTTCAAGATTCCCGGTTCGGACAGGTACATGATATCGAAGGACAGTTTCGGAACTCTGCGTGAAGTAGCGGTACAGAAGCTTGCGCTGCTAGACAGGGATAAATGGAATTTTACCGTTACTGTGCTCGACGTGATGGACGGTCTTGCGGCGGCTGAAGTTGTTTCGTCGAACGTAACGACATTCATTCAGGCTGCGGATTTCGGCGGAACATGGAAGATTGTGAATTCCCTGAGGACTCCGGCAAAAACCAAATGACATATCGCGGGGTTTATGTTTTACATTTATATTAAAACATAAATACTCTATATTAATAATCGGGTAAATCCCGCAATGCGGTTTTTATATCGAAAAACGCATTTGTTTGATTACCCGTAAAATAAATGTTATTACGGAATGGCAAATAGTGAATTTCAGAAAGAACTGACCGAAGCTAATTTCGGGGACCTCGAAAGTCTCTTCGGCGTGAAATATACGAAATCGGGGAATACCTATTCGTTCGGCATAGCGAGCTCGAGGCTGAAAAATACGATTGCGCTCGATATAATAGTTGAAGAAGGGGAAAACCTGATATCGGTCTATTCCGAAAATTCACATTTACAATTGCAATCTTGCAAGGCATTCATCATAAGCCAGATGCTGGAAGAGGTGATATTTTACTCAGACTGCGGAGAAAAAATCTCGGGTCTCATAATTTCGAAACAGGGCGACTGCTCGCTTTACGCGAACGTCGACAAGAAAACCCTGAAATCGGATTTCATGAACCTGAACTCCGAAAAACTGCTGTCCGCGGTCGCTCTTTCGGTGATTGAATCTTTATAAGTATCCCATAGAAAGTGAATAAGCCCGGTATTTCTCTAAAAATCACAAGGAATCTATTTCCCGCAAAGTTTGATTTTGTTTCATTCAGAAGCGAAGTTAAAACCATCATTACGTATGTTCTCTTTCACGAGAAGGAAACTATCGACGCGGTTAACGTGTTATTCTGCAGTGACAGGAAGATAATTAAATACAACAGGGAATATCTGAATCACGATTACGAAACAGATATAATTACTTTCAGGTACGACGGCGAAGGATTCACGGAAAGCGATATTATAATATCCGTAGAAACGGTAAAACGAAACTCTTTGTTATACAAAAGCGGGTTCAGAAACGAAATTTACAGGGTCGTCATTCACGGCATTCTGCATCTGTGCGGATACGAGGACGGCACGGCGAAACAGAAAGCCCGTATGAGAAAGAAAGAAGATTATTATCTCAATATTTTAGGAATCAATTAAGGAAGTCGGAAATAATTTATGGCAAAATCATTAGTCATTGTTGAGTCACCATCAAAAGCGAAGACTATAAACAAGTATCTCGGAAAGGATTACGTTGTCGAAGCGACGGTAGGTCATATCAAAAATCTGCCAAAGAATAAAATTAACATCGACCTTGAAAACGGTTATGTTCCCACATACGATGTCATCGAAGGCAAGGAAAAGGTAATCAAGACTATAAAGGAACACGCGAAGCAGGTAAAAAACATATTCATAGCGACTGACCCTGACCGCGAGGGCGAAGCCATCGCGTCGGATATCGCTGAAGAAGTTTCGAAAGTAAACAAGAATATAAAACGCGTTCTTTTTAACGAAATAACGAAGGCCGGCGTGGAAACAGCGATGAAAGAGCCGCTCGATATCGACGAGAAACTAGTCGAGTCGCAGATGGCGCGCAGGGTCATGGACAGGATACTCGGCTACAAGGTAAGTCCGTTCCTCTGGAAATCGCTTTATTTCGGTCTTTCGGCCGGACGCGTGCAGTCGGTCGCGCTGAAACTCATATGCGAGCGCGAATTCGAAATACGCGGCTTCAAACCGAAAGAATACTGGTCGATTCTCGGCACGTTTTCAAAACCATCCGGCGCATCGAAAGCTTTCCAGGCGAAACTCTACAAGATTAACGACGATATTATAAAATACAACGGCGATGAACCGTGCATCCATAATATAGACGAAGCGTTCAAGATCCTCGAAGACTTAAAGAACAACAAATACCGCGTAACCGATATTCAGGTCAGGGAAGTGAAGCGGAACGCGCCTCTGCCTTTCACTACTTCTGTGCTTCAGCAGACAGCGTCTTCAAAACTCGGTTTCGCGCCGAAACGGACCATGATGCTGGCGCAGAAACTTTACGAAGGCGTGGAAATCAAGAAAGGCGAAGGCAACATCGGTCTTATCACATACATGAGAACCGACTCTACGCGTATCAGCGACGAAGCGAAGAAGATGGCTAACGATTACATTCTCGATAACTACGGTGAAGAATATGTATCCAACGTCGTCAGAACTAACGGCAAGAAGGCGGTAAAGGCGCAGGACGCGCACGAAGCAATTAGGCCGACTGACGTAATGATGACGCCCGACAAACTCAAGAAACTCGACAAGAGCCTGCTGGCTCTCTATACTCTCATCTGGCAGAGATTTGTTTCTTCGCAGATGACTCCGGCTGTCTTCGACCAGAAAACGATTTTAATAAAAGCCCTCGACCCGAAAGGCGGAAAGACGGAATATATTTTCAAGGCAACGGGCAGAGTGGCGAAGTTCCTCGGATTCCTTAAAGTTTACGAAGACACAAACGACGAATCGACGCCGGATGAAGAAGACGATATCGCAACGATACCCGAAGATCTCGAAGTGAACGACATGCTCAAAGCGGCTTCAATAAACAAGGAACAGCATTTCACGAGTCCGCCGGCGCGGTACACGGAAAGCAGCCTTATAAAGCAGCTTGACGCGCTTGGAATCGGACGCCCGAGCACGTTCGCGCTCATTGTTACGACGGTTATCGACAGGAAATACGTCGACCTTGTCGAAAGAAAACTTTTCGCGACCGAACTCGGCATTCAGGTCAACAAGATTCTTCAGGAGTATTTCCCTGACGTAATCAATACGCAGTTCACCGCCGGAATGGAAGAGGAGCTCGATACTATAGCCAACGGCGAGAACTCATACAAAGCTGTACTCGACGATTTCTATCTGCCTTTCAAGAAGGACCTTGAAGTCGCCGAAGCCGCAGCGCCGAATATCAAGAAATCGCTCATTGAAAAAACAGATATCAAATGTCCCGAATGCGGCGAGGAAACGGGCGCCGTAATGCTCAAGAAATGGGGCAGGAACGGACTCTTCTATACATGCGAAAGATATCCGAAATGCAAGGCGACTCTTTCAATCGACCAGACTAACGGCAACGAACCGAAGATAGTTGAAGGCATCAAATGCGACAAGTGCGGAGCAGACATGGTCGAGAAGTCGGGCCCATACGGAAAATTCTACGGATGCTCGAATT
>CAIKZJ010000257.1 GCA_903831845.1 uncultured Ignavibacteriota bacterium | reverse complement strand
GGTCGGGTCCGATTCCTTTAAATTCAGTTTTATCCCGGCTTTCTTTAAGTCCTCCTGATATATCGTCAGGTACCGCTCCATGCTTTTCTGGAACGGCAGGTCCGCTTCAAGAATTTTTCCGTTTTTTACCAGATATCCCTCGCTGTTTCTTTCTTTCCATCCGGCTTCCGCAAGCAGTCTCTGCGCTGAATCTGAATTGTACCTTATCTTCGGATTATCAGGACTTGCGAACTCCGTGCCGGGGAAATATGAATCAATGGGTATATATGATTTGTAAAAAAGCTTTTCGATGTATTTATCCCTGTCGAACAGGAAGAAAAATGCTTTCCGCACCTTTATATCGTTGAACGGTTCCTTTCTCATATTGAATGCTATACCCGAAACTCCCGCAGGATTTTCGTTATATACTTTTTTCCTGTCTATGAGCCCTCTGTTATATTCGTCAAAATCAAATTTTTCCGCCCAGGTTTGCGCCTTGTTGACGAGCAGTATGTCCGTTTCACCCTTTTTGAATTTTTCGAATTCCAGCGCTTCGTCGGTTAAAACGTCGAATCTTATCAGGTCGAAGTTGTTAAGGCCTGTTGCAAACCTTTCCTTCTCCGCCCAGTAATCGCTTCTTCTTCGTATTGTTATCGACTGCTGCTTCTTAATGTCGTTCTTGTCTATTATGTAAGGTCCCGATCCAGGTATGAACTCGAACTGATATTTCTCAAGATAATCCTTTCCCGTAAGGTTTCCGATTATATGAGCGGGAAGGATTTTCATCGATGTTGCGAAGTAAACGAACTGTTTCCATCCTGCTGTCTTTGACTTCACCGAAACGATGTATTTGCTCTCGGCGACCGGTTTTTCGTATGATGAGAAAACTTCGTTGTAGTACGGGTCAAGAATTCCCGGATCCACGAGCAGATTCCAGGTGGCTATAACGTCTTCCGCTGTAACGGGTTTCCCGTCCGCCCACCTCGCTTCAGGATTTATCCTGAACCTGAATGCCTTTCTGTCCGGCGACACCTGCCAGTGCGTCGCCAGTCTCGGAGTATATTCGCCCTTAACCGGGTCCTCTCCCAGAAGGTTTTCATACAGCATATCCTCGGCCATCATGTTGAAATAAGTATTAAAGTCTTTGCCGATGATACGAAGTGTTGCCGGAAAATCTCCCATCGACATAATGAGGCTTCCTCCTTTTACGGCTTTGGGATTCCCGGTTATAGCGTAGTTTCTTCCTGTTTCCCATCCGTCACCCTTGAAACCATTTCCCCCCATTTCTGCAGACACAGAGGGGTCCGCTCCGGGAGGCGTGTCGAATTGTTTTACCGATACGGGTTTTGTATCAAATTGTTTTTTAGGTTTTTCGGTTTTACCGCACCCCGAAAAAATAAAAACAGAAGTTAACAGGATTGTGAATAAAAAGAGTCTTACTTTCTGCATGATAATCTCCTTTTTATTGTGATGTTAAGGGGAAACAATTTTTAGAATTCGGGTGAAAGGGTTACAATAAATAACTGCAGGAAAATTCACCGGTGCCGGTACAATACTCCCCTCATCATAAATATCGTTAATTCTGCCGAGAATATTAAGTCAAATAGCGGATATTAATGCTCCCGGAATACGGTTCTATTTTTCACCCGTATCACCTTCTTGCTTTTACAGACACGTAATTTAATATCAGAGTTGATTCTTCCCGGCTTATTTTTGCTCTTCCGCTCATTTCATTAATTCGTGAAGTCCATTCCTGAATTGTATATTTCTCAGGCAGATATACGCTGTGACAACTGCCGCATTTTTCGGAATACAGTTCGCGTCCCTTCAGAAGCTGATTTAAGGAAGCGCCGTTCATTCCATCCCGCACTTCAGGTATGTAAAGCGCCGGTCCGCACGAAGAGAGTAAAAGAGCTGCGAAAAAAATTACCGCTATGCTGAAATACTTATAACTCATACGAGAATATTAATCTGAATTCTAATTTATCGTAGTTATCAAGATCGAGTCCGTTATCCGTTGCTCCTTTAAATGCCTTTAACTGCGGAAGAACCGTGAAATTTGCCCAGAATCTGTCTGCAAAGTAGGAGAATCCGGCTCCCGTGAACAATGCGCTGCTTTCGAGTTTGTCGGAGAATCTGTTCCTGCATGCTGATTCCAAAGTCAGGTGGAAATGCGGATTGAGTTCATACGCCGCCGAAAATGTGGCGTCGGATTTCTTCGTTATTTTCCATTCAGGTTCGTTGTCTTCGATTTCCTTTTCGTATTCAAGTTCGCCCGAAAGATTGAACGCTAACGTGAGTTTCCGAAACTTTTTGTCGAAAATAAATTTGGTCTCAAGTTCATGCTCTGCCGTTCCGATCATGTATTCGCCGTACAGAGCAAATCCAAGCGAGTTTGCGGCGGCGTCCGATACTTTATACTTCCATTCGTTGGAAAAGCTGTATTCGCTTTCGGATTCGAGATATTTCAGACCGTTGATATTTTTCTGAGCCGACTTTGAAGTATAATTGAGATAAAACGCCGTCTGAAAATTGCCGCCCAGCCCGGTTTCAAATTCGGCGCGCGTATCGATCCTGTTTGAGAATTCTTTCTTTCCGGTTCTGAATGTGTTCCAGATTTCAATTTCATTCTGCCCCTTGCCGAGAACTCCGCTCTGATATGTGTAAGTGAAAATCCTGTCCTGTGCGAACGATGTCATTGAAATTAATATAATCGAAAAAATTGCCGCTAACTGAAATAATACTGTACCTTTGTTCATGATTTTGTGTTTTAATTTTCTTTCATAAAATCGCAATGAAATGTTCAAAACACAATCGCTACTTGTAGGTATTTTGATATGCTAAATAAGATTGTTTGCAAGCGCGAAAAGAGTTAGTCCGGAAGGCGTCTTGATGCCGAGCTTGCCGCAGATGTTCTTCCTGTGCGTGATTACGGTGTGCCTGCTTATGTACAAACGGGAGGCTATATCACTGCTCCTGTATCCTTTCGCCACAAGTATCAGGATTTCCGTTTCCCTTGCCGTAAGAATGTTCCCGCCTGCTGCGGTCACTGAGGATGAGGGGAATAGTATGTCAAGTTTCGAGAAAAGTTCTTCCCTGGTGTCGTTTATGTCTATAATGACTTTGTATGGCGGCACCGCTTTGATGCTGTTCGATGATTGTTCTATACCGGCGAATATGTTGCGTGACGTTTCCGAATTACGGAACATTTCCTTCATTCTATCCTTCAGCGAAACATCCGCGAATATCACGGATTTGTTAAGAGGCTCCAGTTCAGAATCAAGAATGTCCCTGCTCACTATTGTCGCGGGCCGTCCGTATGCTTCCAGCACGGCGGAAAGACCTTTCCTTACGATAAGCGATCTGTGAATTATTGCAATTTTCTTAACGAGCATTCTTTTTAATCGAAGACTTCAGGAGCTCTTTTATTTTTGGAATCAGGATTTTATCCTCGAAATTTGAATGGTTGAAATGATCTTTGTCGAATACAGACAGCGTATAGAGCAATTCAAAAACCGTCTGATCGTCCGCTTCCGCGGGTACATATCTTACGAGAATCGTCTTAAGGTCCTTAAGTTTTTCCTCAACGTTCGTATGGTCATCTTCAAGACGCCTGAAAAATTCCGCCGCTTCTGATTTATTCTTCTTTTTCCCGTTCATCAGATCCTTCAAAAGCGGAAACAATGCCTTCTCCTCAAATTTCATGTGCTTTAAAAGCTCTGTTTTATAAACTCTGAAATATCTGCTGATATGGACGGGCAGTTTCTCGTCCGGCAGGTTTTTAATCAGTTTCCTGATGAGGAGTTCTATTCTCGGAATAGTTATGTTCGCGTAATAATTATGTGTCTTCTTGAGATAATCGATGAGTTTGTCCGTGTCTATGTCCCCGGTGCTGGGAAAATAGTCGTCGTATGCGTATGTATTCAGAATTGCAAGCAGAAATGCCGTATCGACTCCCTTTGCCGCGCAAATCTCTCTGACAGTCATCTCACCAGTGCCGGGACGGATTCCAAAACAACCTAACACTCCAAGAAGATTGAGATTGCTTAGAATAACATCCGACATTCTTGTGCTGCCGTTTATCATATTGTCCGTATTATTAAGTTCATAAGAGTTTAACGTGACAGGGAAAAATATAATTCCGGATAATCTTTCAATTTTGCGAATTTACTAATTTTACTTCAACTGTTTTTCTTTTTTCTTATATTGTATAAAGAAAATTAAAGGGGTATATATGAAAAAAATATTGAATGCATTTTTACTTTTCGTTTTCATGGTTTCCGCCGCGGGAATATATTCCTGCAAGGAAGCCGACAACATAGTAAACGACATAGTAAGCAATAAAATAACGGCTAAGGAAAGACTCGATTCGGCATACGCCCAGGCGCAGAGGAAATACACTTCCAGCGCGAAGCTTGTGTTGATCTTCGGAAAAAACGTCCTGTTTGAAGGAACTGACGCAGGCAAGACGGACATCTCTCTTTCAACAGGTATAACCGATCCGAACAATCTCGGTGCATGGCTTTACCTTTTCAAAAAACCGGGTTC
>CAIKZJ010000256.1 GCA_903831845.1 uncultured Ignavibacteriota bacterium | reverse complement strand
TCTGTCCATCCGCCGCATTTGGCCTTTCGAATTCATAACGCAGCCGAACACGTGGTCGTATCCGTCCACCACGCTGCGCTGCCCCTGTAGCTGGTTCTGAGTTTACCATTAAATTAGCCGTCGTGCTTCCGGTCAACAAACAATGATGCATCATATCGGCATAAATCTCGAAATTCTGTTTTCCGGGTTGGATAAGGGGTAACATGTATTCCACAGTATTGTCCTGGGCTTCCGCCAGTGCCATGAGATGTTGAATTTCCTCATCGCTTTTTACCGCCTTAATGTTGTCAACCAGCTCGGCGGCATCGCTAAATGTAGCTGAGTTTAGATGTATGTTTATGTAATTGAAAAAGGCCGCTGGAATAAAACCCATTCCCACCAACCCAATATGGGTGCCGCTGTATTTTCCCAGTTCTTCTGCAACAGTTTCCGCATCGTAGGTGATACTGTATTGCAGCGATGGAAGCAAAGGTACATTAATTTGCTTCTTTATTCCCGGCAGGCCGGGATTAACAGAACCTCGCGACCCATGCTTTATTATGGTCATATCGTCTTCGCGCGGAAATATTACTGTTACCGGATAGTCATTTTTTGCCCCTATGTTGCTGAGCCACTTGACGTACCCTCCCAGTATGTCCGATCCATTCCGTGCTATCAGGAAGTCCAGGTTTTTTTCCTTCATGGTACTGCGAACGGCTTTCCACCTCCGCTCGAGTTCTTTAGTAGAGACGCTCTCCAGAAAATTCCCCGTTGATTTACCGATCATTTTCTACCCCCATTATATTTTATTGTTCAAGCAAGATTTAATATCCTCTTTTCTTGTCTACCACATTGATCAGTCTCTTTTTATCAAGATAGCGTTTCAAGTTTTCACAAAACTGCTCGGTACCTCTTGCACCGGTGTCTTCTCCTCCTCCTGCCACGTGCGGGCTGATGATTACATTCGGTAGTTTCCAAAGTTTGCTGTCAGGAGGCAGCGGTTCTGTGGCAAAAGTATCCATTCCCGCTCCGGCTATCTGGTTGTTCTCCAGAGCCCATATTAGAGCTGCCTCATCTACGGTACGTCCCCGGCCTATATTGACCAGAAAAGCCGTTGGCTTCATTTTGCTCAGTTCCTTCTCACCCATTAGTTTGTCCGTCTCCGGAGTATAGGGTAAAGCCATTATCACAAAATCGCTTTCGGCGAGCATTTGATGAAGTTGCCTGACGGGTAGCACCGCATCCACATACCTTGTCCGCTTCGTATCAGGTACGTTTCTGCGAATACCGATAACCCTCATGCGAAATGATTTACACAAACGTGCAATCTCATTGCCGATGCTGCCTAATCCTACGATACCGGCGGTTTTTGATTGAAGTAGCTTTCCAGGTAATTTTTGCCATTTTTTCTCCTGTTTATCTAAAAAATACCTGGGTGCATTCTTAGCTAACATCAGCATCATCATGAGGGCTGCTTCGGCACAGGGAGTATCGTGAATACCTCTCCCGTTGGTTAATATCACGGGACTTCGTACAATATCAGCATCCAAAATACTCTCAACCCCGGCTAACATAGTATGTATCCATTTTAATTTAGGGGCTCGAGTGAGTATGTTTCTGGGAGGGGCAAACCCGTAAATCACCTCTGTGTCAGCCAGTGCCGCATTCAGGTTCAGGATACTATTATCATCTCCGCGCTTTTCAGCCTCTATTAAATCTGAGACGTCTTGTACTGCTATTTGCGGGCTCACCGCGCTAATCTGGCGAAGATGTTCTTCCCCTAATTTGCGGGTTACAATAACATTAATTTTCCCCATTAAACTACACCCCCTTGCCTTTAGTTAATCTCCTGGCACTAATTGTATAATCAACCCTCGTTATTCAATGGCGGCTACAACCAATATCTCCAATAGGTACTCCTCTCGAGCTAAAGAAGTCACCCCAAGAGCTGTGGAAGACGGCGGGTTATTTCCCCTGAGAAATTCCGGACAGTTTTCTCGCCAAAAATCCTCAATAGCATCTCTGATCTCATCATGGCTTGGATCGGCGGCCATTCCATTTGGAAATAGCCCTTTCTGATACAACCACATATGCATAATGTTTTTAAGAGAAGAACCATATTCCTCTAATCTGGATTTGATATTTTCCATGGATAGTTTTGCCTGTACTGCGGGTTCTTTGGGAACTGCGCCAGTATTTACGTCTACACCTATTGAACCGCTGAGCCAAACCAAGCCACTATTGCCAACTACCTTAGTACCTTTGGCATAAGGCATTGAACGGCCGCCAATGACTACCGGGGCACGTTGGATATCCATTGTAAACCTCCTGATTTATCTCTTATGTGTTCAGTACGCCATAAAGATTATCGATTAACTTTCCCTTATGCTAATTGGTAATAAAGAACGCGGTAGTGGCTCTTTTATTATTATATGACTTCTTTTCTATAAAACTGCCGTGCCTACGGCACTGAAGAAATGTAAAGTGCAAAATTCAAAGTGCAAAATTACAATTTAAAATTCAAATTTGTAATTGGAGTTGAAATTTTCTTCATCTCGTGCCCAAAGTCCCCTTTGGGCACGCAATTATATTTGTATCGTGGTTCCCAAACCGAAGGTTCGCTTTTATAAGAGGACTTTGGGAACCAGAGAAAAAGGAAACACAATCCTCTCTTCTCCTTCCCAAGCTCCGGCTTGGGAAGGACAAATACAGTGTTACGGCTTCCCAAGTCGAAGATGCGCCGTGGCGTACTGGAGCTTGGGAAGCAGAAAGATGGTAAAATATAAATACAATCGCGCGTTACCAAGCTGGGGCTTGGTAACGAGATAAAAAGGTGAACCTTTGGGTCACAAATAGAGAGAAGATGCAAATAATTTTCAATTTTTAATTGCACCTTTGCACTTTAAAATTTGAATTTTGAACTGGTGTCACCGACTTGCCATTTCCGCCTCGTACAACTTATATGTGTGGTCATCGAAGCAGACGAAGACGACTTCTTTGAAGTCGGGGTTGGCGTTTAGGAATTTAACGGTTTCGGAGACCGCGACTTTGACGGCCTTTTCCGGCGGATAACCGTAAACGCCTGTGCTTATCGCGGGGAATGAAATTGATTCGAGGTTGTGTTCGAGCGCAGTGTTGAGCGAATGATGGTAGCAGCCCGCGAGAAGTTTCTCCTCGCCGCGGTTGCCGCCGTTCCAGACAGGACCTACGGTGTGTATCACGTACTTTGCCTTGAGATTGTATCCCTTTGTGATTTTCGCTTTGCCTGTCTCGCATCCGTTGAGAGTCATGCATTCGAGAAGAAGTCCTCTGCCGGCGGCTCTGTGTATCGCCCCGTCAACGCCCCCGCCTCCGAGAAGCGTCCTGTTTGCGGCATTCACTATCGCGTCGGTAATCTGTTGTGTGATGTCGCCTTTTATGATCTTTATTCTTCCGTTCATAAAAGGTCAGTTTGATTATGCGTTTATGTTGGTTACCTCTCTCTGTTGTACCGGGAATCTGATTCCCTCTTTCCTGAATTCCTGAAGTATGCGGTAATTAATCTGCGAGCGTATCGCCGCCCATTTGTCCTGCTTCTCTATCGTCACCCAGAGTTTCATTATAATTCCGAGTTCGTTTATCTCCGGAAACGATACTGTCGGCTGCGGGTCTTTCACCACGAGTTCGTTCTCAAGCCCGAGCCGTATAAGTATGTCCTTCACCCTGTCGATATCCTCGCTGTGCGATACCGTCACTGGTATTTCTATGTCGGTTCTTTCGCAGTAGCTCCTGTTTATGACTTCCTTTTCAATAAAGAACGAGTTCGGCACTATTATTACGATTCCCGCGGGAGTCTTAATGCGCGTGCTTCTCCAGGAAATCGAAGTCACGGTTCCCATCTTTCCCGCGACCTCTATGAAATCGCCTTCCTTTATCGGCCTTTCAAAAAGAATTATTATTCCGCTTATAAAATTGTTCGCGATGTTCTGAAGTCCGAAACCTATGCCGACCATCACTGCCGCGCCGCCGGCGAAAAGAAGCGAGACGTTTATTCCTGCCGAGTTCAGAGCGACGAGCAGTCCGATAACGAGTATGAGGTAATTCACTATCCTCGAAATCGAGCGCGCTATTCCTTCGTTTATTTCGTGGCGCGGAAAAACCCTCTTAATAAGAATGCGTCTCGTGATTCTTGAAATCACGAGAACTATGATAAAGACAAGCGCAAACACAATCAGCGAGAGGAATGTTATCCCCTGGTCGCCTATTTTGAAAAGTGTTTGCTGCAGCAGGTCCATATATTAGTAACTCTCGTCCTCCGTCGGGAATTTGTTTTCCTTCACGTCGCTGATGTACCGCCTGAAGGCGTCTTTCATGTCCTGCGCGAGGTTCATGTATTTCCTCACGAAGCGCGGTTTGAACTCTTCTATCATTCCGAGCATGTCGGGTGTAACGAGCACCTGTCCGTCGCAGTGCGGGCCGGCGCCGATGCCGATGGTGGGAATCTTCAGCGCCTGTGAGACTTTCTTTCCGAGTTTCGCCGGAATCTTTTCGAGAACGATTGCGAAGCACCCCGCTTCTTCGAGTACGAGCGCGTCCTTGTAAATCTGGTCGGCTTCCGTCTTATCCGTTCCCCTTGTTTTGTAACTACCGAACTTATTGATTGACTGCGGCGTAAGACCGAGATGCCCCATAACCGGAATGCCGATTTCTACAAGCCGCCTTACCGTTTCCGCTATATATTGTCCGCCTTCCATCTTAATGGCGTCGCAGCCGGTCAGTTTCATAACCCTTCCGCAGTTCTGTATGGCCTCGTCAATACCCGCCTGATAGCTCATGAATGTCATGTCGGCGATTACCATCGCTCTTTCAACGCCTTTTCTTACTATCGAAGTATGATAAATCATTTCGTCGAGCGTGACGGGAAGGGTAGTTTCGTTACCCTGAACCACGTTTCCGAGAGAATCGCCAACGAGTATGAGTTCGATTTTCGCGGCGTCGAGAAATTTCGCGGTGAGATAGTCGTAACAGGTAAGCATAGTTATCTTTTCGTAATTGTCTTTCATCAGCTGCAGAACTTTCGTCGTTATATGCTGAACGTCCTTCGATATTAACTTTTTAACAGGCATTTTATTGTCCTTTCTTAATTAATAAATCCGAATATGAGCCTTTGATAAACGCTGATTCGTCGAGTTTGAAATGCTCAATCAGTCCTTTGAGCACGCTCCTTGCGGTTTTAATTGACCTAAAAATAACTTCAAATTCAAGATATTTCCCCAATCCTTTGACGCTGTCAAGGTGAATTCTGACGTTATCCGCGATAAAAATCTCCCTTTTTTTGTCGACCGTAACCTTTATCCCGTGCAGGGTTTTCATTATAGAGTCGAGTTCGTCCGGAGCGGTTGTCTCGGCAAGGATATAATTGGAAACTCTCTTCCCCGTACTGCTGCTCCGCCTGTAAAAAATCAGCACGCCGTTTCTGCCGTTTATGATTCGCAGTTTAAGGCGGCCGTCTTTAACGCTGTAGTAAATATCCTTTTGTGTTTCTGTGAAGTGTGATTTTTTCTTTGCGGTTTCCGCGTAAGATACCGCCAGACGGCGGTACTTCGCGATGCTGTCAATTTGAATTTTTATTTCGAGATTTTTTCTGGTTTTCACGCCGGACGGTTTTTGATTAATCCGTAAGAATTCCCTTCGTGCTTCCTGATATGAAATCGAGAATTGTTTTTACTTCTTCCGAAGGCGGCATTGTCTCTTTGATTTTCCTGACCGCGTCGGAAACATTCAGTCCCGATTTATAGAGTATTCTGTATGTTTCTTTTATTGTCTCGAGCTGTTCTTTGGTGAAATTTCTTCTCCTCAATCCGGTGAGGTTCAAACCTTCGTATTTAAGCGGATCCCCGCCGGCGGTTATGTAAGGAGGAATGTCTTTCGTGGCTTTGGAAAAAGCCGATACCATGCACTGCGTGCCTATCTTCAGAAACTGCGGCACGGCGACGAATCCTCCGAGAAAACTGTAATCGTCAATCTCGACATGCCCGCCGAGAGACGTATTGTTTGCCATAATGACGTTGTTCTTTAGAATGCAGTCGTGCGCTACG
>CAIKZJ010000255.1 GCA_903831845.1 uncultured Ignavibacteriota bacterium | reverse complement strand
TTATCGACTATAATTGACTGGCTGCCCATTCTGGATTCAGATGTTTTAACTTCCATAAGATACGGCATCATTATATCGCCGGTTTTCTTGAAGTTTGAGTACGTAGTTTCGGACCGGATTGTCTTACCCATCGTATTCACTTTTTTATCGACCTTTATAAGATAAGCAGTTTCGGCGCTAATATAAAAATACTCTGTGTTTTTATCGGGTCCTGTATATTTTATTTTGAAAACCTCTGCGCCGTTTACAGAATCCTTACCCGTCAGTTCAACTGCAGCGCCGTCCTCTTTGTACGTAAGAAGCACACTGTAAGTCCTTCCTCTCGGTTTGAACGAATTCGCGGTTTCATCGTCCACTTTTTCCGGGACCTGCGAGCCCGTCATAGGATTCAGCGCCCAGCCGGTTGTTCCGTCGCAGCCCTGTTTCATAACCATGCCCTGAATATTGACTTCAAGAAAACTTTTATCGGGGAAAGAAGCGCACATCGTATAGGGGAAATCCATCCCCATCATGCTCATAGAGCCGATTGTTTTCACCGACTTTACGGCAGTAACAGCCGTTCTTCCGCCTATCGCTTCAGCGTATTTTTCAATTACTTCGTCTACAGTCTGGGAAAAAGCATTAGCAAACAGGAAAACGGAAAAAGCGGAAAGCAGGTAAATCTTAAATTTTCTCATTTTTATGTGTTTTGATTAGTTCAAATTGCAAAATATTTTATATAATTTGTATACATTAATGATTCTTTCCTTTTTTACGGAACAACCTGAATTTAAGTTGTGTATAAATATTAAAAATAATTTGCCATGAAAAGATTAATATACATAATCGCGATCTTTGCCGCAGGGGTCATTTTCAGCGGATGTGACAGTTTATGGAACTTCAATTATCATTATGTCACATTTTCCAACACCGACCAGTACAAGGACATCACTGCCATTTACTACAAAGATATAACCGAAACCAAATGGAGCAAGGACCAGGCGGGTTCCGATATTCATCCGGCGGAAAACCTTAACCTTTTGCTTACGGAAGGAACCTATGATTTTGAGATAGTAATGGAGGATGACGAATATTCCTATACGTTCTATTACGAAACCGTATCAGTCTATCAGGACGTCACGCTGGAAATATACTACGACGGTCTGCCGGATGCGAAAGTCAAGGTCGAGAAGAAATTAAAAACAACAGAAAAGTAGAATACGAATCCTCATAAAAAAAGCGCCGCATGATGATTCAGGCGGCGCTTTCTTCATTAAAAATTCTTTATTTCAAAAGCATCATTTTCTTTGTTTCGATAAAGCTGTTTGTTTCCATCCTGTAGAAATAGAATCCGCTTGAAAGACTGCTGCCGTCGAAATCGACTTTATAGTATCCGGCAGTTTTCACTTCGTTTACGAGGGTCTTCACTTCCCTTCCGAGAATATCGTATACAGAAAGTTTCACCATGCCTTCTTTCGGAACGGCGAAGCTTATCTGTGTCGACGGGTTGAAAGGATTCGGGTAATTCTGCGAAAGCTCGAACCTTGCAGGTGTAAGCCCCTGGTTGTTACCGATATCGGTGGGTACCAGCTGGTAAGCCGTCACGTTTATGTTGTCGATATACCATCCGTCCCAGTTGAGCGAAGTATCCGTTGAATCCCTGAATCTTATCAGCATGTTGGTCGAACCGTTAACGAGAGATGAAATATCGAAACTCTGAAGTTTCCAGGAAGCAGAATCGAGTCCGCTGAACGACGCTATTCTCTGCCAGGTCGAGCCGTTGTTGCTCGATACGTCCACGAATCCGTAGTCATAGCCCGATTCAAGCGCATACTTCTGGTACCAGCTCAGATAAACTGAGGGATACGAAGAAACGTTGAGAGGCACTGAAACCATCTGGCTGACAGTGCTCGAGAGACACGAGCCCTTGAATGAATGTGTCGGTGAAAGATACTTGTTCGTAACAATCGCCCAGTTAGTCATAGTCGGGAAATTGCTCGTGCCGTTTTCGGCGCTGTCTCTGAGGATGGTGTAACCTGTTCCTACAAAGATATTTACTATTTTATCGTATACTGTGATAGTATCGTTCTGGTACAGTCTGAGACGTGCTTTGCAGACGCCGTTATTCGGTGTTGTGGCACCCAACGTAAAGCTGAACGTTGTGCTGTCAGATGTAAAAGAGTTCAATGATGTCTTCGTGTATGTCTGAGTCGGCACTGTAAGGTACGATGTCAGCGGAGTGAACTGCACCTTTACGTTTGAAGCTGTAGCGAGACCTTTGTTCTTGAACACTACTTTAATATTTCCTGTTTCACCCTGTACATAAGTGACTTTATTAAGCGTGGCTGATTTCAGTCCGATATAAGGACCCGCGGCCATGGCCATAAGAATGTTTCCGTACATGCACGACTGGGAATAAGGAATAATTTCTGCCTGCGTGGCATAGAAACCTGACGTACCCACTTCCGGAGTGAACGTGAAAACGTGGCTCGTGTGTCCGGTGCTGTCAGTGCTGTAAAGCCAGTCAAGGTCGCCGCCTCTGACGTAATAACCTACAGTCTGGAAAGGCGTGCCGAAAGTG
>CAIKZJ010000254.1 GCA_903831845.1 uncultured Ignavibacteriota bacterium | reverse complement strand
CGCCGTTGACATCGCCGTCATGAACAAATTACCCGCTGCAGACATTTCCAGACTGCACATAAAGAAGGGTAAATCGCACCTGAAACTTTCCGAAGTTGAGAATGCCGCCAGAGAATTCAAATCCGCGCTTGACTACAGCCCTGACTCGGGTAAAGCAAACAACGATTATTCAGCGGCACTGCGCAGACTGGACCTCTGTGAAGAGGCCCTTGAATTCGCCGACAAAGCCGTTATGCTGAATCCCGGTTCGCCTGAATTCCTTAACAACAGGGGAAATATTTATTACTGCCTCGGACGCACCGAAGAATCAATACGCGACTACAGCAGGGCTATTGAACTGAAACCCGATTATCCGAACGCTTATTTCAACAGGGGCAGCGTTTACTTCGAATCTCTTAACGACAGGGAAAACGCTAAAAAAGACTGGCTTAAAGCTATAGAACTCAATCCGCATTATAAGGAAGAACTGATGCAGATTTCCTCTTCAGTATCCGAGCTGCTCGCCGAAATGCCGGAGAAAAAGGAAACCGGTCCGGAGAATTATACGCAGGAAATGGAAATCGCGAAGACAGATGAGACATTTCACAGCGACGAACCGAAACCGGATGAAAGCGATAATAAGCTGCAAGATATAAGCAGTATAGCCGATAAAATTACGGTTGTTTCGCTTGACGCAGGGACAAAGAATGAAGATGAAAAACCTGATGCTGGCGAACAGGAAAAAACCGAGCCGGATGAACCGCAGGAAGAGGAGAGGAAAACGCTTAGCAGCGCTTTCGAGGAAACCGATCTGGCTAAAGTTACAGATCTGTTCGGGCAAAATGACGTTTCATCCGAAACTAATAAAGACGAAGTTGCATTTTCGGACTATTCCGATATCTTCGACAAAGAAACACCGAAAGACCAGGTATCAAAGACCGGCGATGATTTCATGCTTCCTGAATTTGACTTCAAATCGATCTTTAAGGAATATTCGGGCGAAGATGAGAAGCTTCCATTGGATGAAATTCCCGATGAGAAGCCGGTTCAGCTCGACGAACTAAAAGGCCTGCATGACGAAATACAGAAACAGCCGGAATCCGAAGAAGGTATTTCGGGAATCAATCCCGAGGTAAAACCTTTCGGAGAAATTTACCAGTCATTCCCGGAATCTGTGCAGCAGCAGCCGGAGAAACAAAGACACTGGTATACGCACCCCGTGTTCTGGATAATCATAGTCGTGATTTTTGTATTGGGAGGTCTGATTGCCGGATACAACTATCTTTTGAATACAGGGAATTTCCTGCAGCAGCAGCTGACTCAGGCGGACAGCACATTAAAGCTTAATACAACACCAAAAGACAGCTCTGCGCCTGTAACGGAAAACAAAGAACAGAAATCCGATACAGCAACAAAGACAGAACAAAAAACGGATACCGAGAAAAAAACTGCCGAGACAAAGCAGCCCGAATCGAAGTTTCTGGGATATCTGACCGATAAACAGAAGTTCGCTCTTTTCTCCGAACCTGACGGATATTATGTTCAGATCGGATCTTACAAAGACAGGGCGGCTGCAAACGAGCATTTTGGTTTCCTGAAGAAAAATAATATAAAAGGTTCTGTGTTCGAGGCTAACCTTGGTGAAAAAGGCGTGCTCTTCCGTGTTAGGGCCGGAGCCTTTGAATCGCAGGAAAAAGCCAGAGAAGTTATGTCCAAATTTGAATGATGATAGAAACAGGTTTAACAAATACAGAAAACTTAAACAAAGAGGATAAATACATATCGGTAATTAAATCCGCTAAATCGCTCGTCGAGGGTGAAAAGAATTTAATCGCCAATTTATCCAATATCGCTTCACTGCTTTACAACGCTTTTGAATATTACTCCTGGACGGGATTCTATATTTATGAACCGGAGACAAACCAGCTCGTCCTCGGCCCCTTTCAGGGTAAGGTCGCGTGCACGAGGATCAATATTGGAAAAGGCGTTTGCGGCACGGCTGCTTCGGAAAGGAAAACAATCGTTGTTGATAACGTGAACGATTTCCCGGGTCACATATTCTGCGACCCCGATTCGAAATCCGAGATAGTCGTTCCGATAATGACAGGACAGAAATTATTCGGTGTTCTTGACATTGACAGCAGCAGTTACTCGTCTTTCGATATGACGGATAAGAATAATCTCGAAGAATTATTGAAAGAAATTTCTTTTATCTTTGTATGAACAGAAATTCGCTCATAAATAAAATACGGATTAAAAGCACATTCGACAGGAAAACCGCCGAGTGGGTATTCGATACTGTTTTTGAAGTCATTAAAAAATCCATACTTAAGAAAAAAATCCTGCAGATAGACGAATTCGGAATCTTTGAAGTGGAACACAGAGATATGAAAACGGTTGCAGATCCCGGGAAACGGGCCGAAATACTGCTCCCGCCGAAGGACAAATTAAGATTCAAACCATCCGGTGAATTTATAAAAATGCTGAAAGACTGATGAAACGTGATAAGCTGATAAAAAAAGTGGCTTCACAGCTCAATCTTAACGAGATTGAAGTGGCTGATTTTATCGCTTCCGTGTTCGATACTATGGCTGCCGTCCTGAGCAAAGGACGGAACATCAACATTCCCGAATTCGGTAAATTCATCGTCCGCGAAAAGACTGCTGACGGAGTTGCGTGCAGGTATGTCACGTTCTCCCCGTCAAAGAAATTCGCTGAAGAAATAAACTGCAATTTCTCGCACCTGACACCCGTGCTTGTAAGCTCTCTTGACCTGAAAGGACTGAAAGAAATCAGGATTACCGAATCCGACGGCGTTGCTGACGATGCCGATTTTGTCAGTTTCGTATTTGAAGATACAGAAACCGGGATTCAGTTCGAGGCTCCGGTGAAAGAGGAAGAAACTCCCGTAAGTCACGATAATATCGTTCCGATTGCTGATGAAATTCCGGAAGACGAAACCGCGGATGCGCCTTATCTCGTACCTATGTTCAGAAGCCCTGCGCCTGTGCCGCCGCCTGAGGAAAAGCCGCTTAAGGTTATTGAACCGCCTAAAGTTATTGAACCGGTATTACCGGCAGAGGAAATATCGGTTTATGATCTTCCCGAAACTCTTAAACAGGATGAAACCCTGCCTGAAACAGTTTTTCCGGAATCCAAACTATCCGAAGAAATAACTGCAGTTGTAAGCAGGAAATCTGCGCCCGTATTTGAAGAGACGGAACCTGACACGGAAGAAATAATTTCCGCCGGGGAAAAAGAAGAAGAACCGGCTGATGAAGTAAAGGAAAAAGACAAAGCTGAAATAATAGAGGAAAGAATCATAACCGAGAAGGAAATCATTTTAAAAGATATTGAAGAGTATATTAAATCCAAGGAAGAGACTAAAGAAACCCGGCATAGCGGCGAAGAAAAGGAAAAGGATGATGAGATCAATTATTTCACGCGCGCAAACGTATTCGGCGAGCATGACGCCGAAAATAATTTCGCTGTAGAAGACATTAAGAATTCCGATATTAAGCCGCAGAATGTTTTTGAAAGTGAAGATGCAGCCGAAATAGATTCCCTCCCTCAAACTGAACAGCAGCCTGAAGTCGAACTTGAGCAAAATGTCTTTTCGGACCTTGAGGATTTCTTTAATTCTGAAAACGGGTCTCAAGAGAAGACAGAAGAACCCGGTACAGACATAATCGGCGATAAGCCTGTTTCAACAACCGTTGAAAATTTAGCCGAGGCTGATACTGATACAAAAGTGCAAAGCAACGGCAAAAAGCAAATCCTGCTCAAAGACCATGATGACGACCTTGACCTGAAAGAGGAAATTCTTCTGCTTCTTATGTCGAGGGAAAAAGCTATTCACGACCTGGATAAGTACGGGCCGGAAATTTCTCCGGAAGAAATACAGGGTATTGTACCGGAGGAAAAGGCAAAGGACGATGAGGTCGAAACTCCGGAAGAAAAGGAATCCGGAACTGTAACCGGAGACGCCGGAATTTCCGGCGATATAGTTTTCGAAGAAGAGAAAGAATCCATATACGACGAACTTAACAAACGCATCGCCGAACTTGAGGAATTGTCGGCTAAAAAAGAAGAAATCGAAGAGGATTTAAGGAAAAGCCACATTTCTCCGGAAATGACAATTTTTGAAAAGCTCGTCGACGAGAGAACCGTATCAGTTCCGGATAAACAGGCTCCCGTATTCCCGGAAATTATCATTCACGACCCGGGCGATAAATACGAGGACAAAGCGCCCAAGTCACTTAGCGACGCTCTCGAAGATGTCAACCTTGACGGCGTGATAGAGCATCTCGAAAAAACACCTTCCGTTATCGAAGAGAAATCATACGACGATGTTTTCAAACCTGCGGATATTCCCTTTGTTCCCATATCAAACCAGGAGCACGTAATAAAAAAACAGAGAAAACTTCTAAGGTTCCTGCTGTATTTCTTCTTTGTAGTGATTTTCTCTATGATGAGCTTCTTTCTCTATAAATCAATACTCACACCGAACAGAAAAACCCCTGTCGATACGCTGGGAGTAAAAATAAACGACTCTGTAGCCGGTAAAATAAACCTGATAGATACCGAACTTAGCAAAAGCTCCTTGACACTGAATGAGTTCGAAGTAGAAAAAGAAGGCGATATCATTTACAAACAGAGAGATGACGGTTATATTATTCAGATAGCAAAATTCGACAAATACAGCGATGCTCTTAAATATGTATCAGGGCTGGATAACAGAAATATACACGCGGAAATTGAACGCGTTGACCTTCCGCTTAATGTAACCGAGTACAGGATTATAATCGGGACTTTCGAGACACTTCAGCAGGCAAAATCGTTTTTCAAGACGAGCGGGATTATGCTGAACTTCATTAAAGTGCTTACCCCGTTCAAAACAGCTATGCCCTTCTGAATACGGACGCAAGACTGACCATAAGCATTATACCCGCTGCAAGAACAATAACCATCGGAAACAGGTCCGGATTCGTGGTATAAAATGTTATATCGTCACGAAGGCCGACTCTTTCAGTCAGAACAGCTTTTTCAAGCACGCCGGTTTTATCGTAAATATTCCCGTACGGATCGATTACGCAGGAGATTCCGGTGTTCGCGCACCTTACTATCCATCGCCTGTTTTCTACGGCCCGCAATACCGCGAAACTGTTGTGCTGGTAAGTGCCGAAAAGTTTGCCCCACCAGCCGTCGTTTGTTATCACGACGCAAAACTGAGCGCCTTTCTTTACAAACGACGAGAAGAATGCAGGGTAAATTGATTCAAAACATATTGCCGTGCTGAACCTTGCCTTGTTTCCGAGATTGAATACTGTCGTATCCCAGCCGACCTGGAATGAACTGATGCCTACGGACCATCTGATAAGATTCTTCATGAAAACAAGTTTGTCCTGATAAGGCATCCTCTCGCTCGCGAATACGAGTTTTATCTTCGCGTATTTCTGATGAGATATTTTTGGCTCGCCGGGCTGCATAAGAACTGCGGAATTGAAACTGTCATACCTCTGTCCCGTGCTCTTGTTCTCGCGGGAATCTATACGCGCTTTTACCGAATCGTTGTAGTGAACAATATCCGGCGTGCCTATGAGCAGAGGTACACCGAGCCTTTCGCAGGCGTCCCTGAATACGCCGTATTTGTCAGCGTAATAATCGTCGAGCATGTAGAACGGGACCGCTGTTTCAGGAAGGACTATCAAATCCGGTTTTACGTTTGCCGAATCGTACGAATTTATCATCTCAACATATTCGTTTACGAGATCCATCTGCTTCGCGCCCCATTTCCGCCAGGGATCGATGTTTGGCTGTATTATTCCCGCTGTAACTGTCTTTTCGCTGCCGTTCTTTTCATACTTAGCACGCGGGGATGAAACTGCAGTGTATACATCGGGCAGGAAATAGACAAACGCTATTAAGACAATAAGAAGAATTCCTTTCTTTGACCTGATAAAATCTCTCGCTGTAATTGTATTGTCCGTAAACTGATAAAAGAAAATATAGACCAGAACGCTCAGAGTGTACGCCCAGAATGACAAACCGTAAACACCCGTTATCTCAATGAACTGTATCTTATGCAATGCTTCCGCAAACGCGTTGCCTGCCGTGAGCCAGGGGAAACTCTGCTCCATGTGCTCGAAAATATACTCGTAGGCGGTTATGATGAACGGGAAATATATTAAAGACAAATTCTTCCTGAATCCGGATTCCCCGGGAAAAAGTCTCCTGAGCCCTTTTCTTGCATAAAAATATATTATGAACGGAATGATCAGCACAACGGCATACAAAACCACCGTAAGAAATCCGCCTATTATCATGAACCTGTCCGCGTTTGCCCGCAGCCCGCTAAGAGCTATCCACGAAACTGACAGAAGTGTAAAAAAGAAAAGGACTGAATATGTCCTTACGAAAACCTGTTTGAATTTTTCAGAAGTGTGTATAATGTGAATTAGTATCGCGTAACCGGCTATCAGCAGTGTATAAATGCTGAAAGGCGGAAATGCCAGCCCGAGGCATATACCCGTAATCGCGTAAAATATTGTTCTTCTCAGTTTAGGGTTCAAGTCAGAGCAGTTTGAATTTCTTGTTTACTAACTTCCATAATTGTATGTAAAGCATGCCTATTATAACACCTATTATTATTCCTCCGAGCACATCTGACGGATAATGTACCCCGCAGAATATCCTCGAAAGCGCCATTAGTATCGCGGCGGAATAAAACGCCGCTCTGAACCTCGGATAAAAATGCGAGAAGAATACAGCCCCGGCGAAATTGTTCACGGCGTGTGACGACGGGAACGAAAACGAACCCGTACACCCGACAAGCAGATGAACTCCGGGAAGAACGTTGCACGGTCTCGGCCTTTCAATTATGTGCTTCACGAGATTGCTGCTAAGCTGGTCGCTAATCAGCACAAGGAACAGCACGAGCACGCCCGCAATCCTTCCGCGCCTGCCTCCCGCAATCATCAGATAAAGCCACATAATCACGTAGAAAATTTTCCAGTGGTTAAGTTCAGTGATGAATGGCATTACGCTGTCTGTTACCGGATTGGCAAGCGTCTTGTTGATGAAGTAAAAAGCCTGTACGTCGATGTTGTATAGGAAATCTGCCATCATTTATGAATTAATACAATCGCGGTGGCGGAACATCCTTCCTTCTGCCCGATAAATCCAAGTCCTTCGGAAGTTGTCGCCTTTATCGATATGTTATCGCATTTCAGGATTCCCGAAATGTTCTTCTTCATTCCCGGAACGTGTTTGTATATCTTCGGCTCTTCAAGAAGCACCATGCAGTCCGCGTTTCCGACCTTCCAGCCGGCGCCGGAAATCAGTTCGTACACTTTTTCAAGAAGTATGAGACTCGAAATTCCCTTGTACTTCGGGTCGGTATTCGGAAACTGATGACCTATATCCTCGAAACCGGCGGCTCCGAGTAGCGCGTCGCATAAGGCGTGAAGAAGAACGTCGGCATCGGAATGTCCGTCCAGCCCCTTTTCGAAAGGAATCTCCACACCGCCCAGAATCAGCTTCCTGCCCGGGGCAAAACGGTGCACGTCGTACCCGTAACCCGTCCTGAAATTAATACTGTCCATGAAATAAATTAAATCATTTCAAGTATTAAAACAACGACATAACAATTAGTAATTAATAATTAGTAATGAGTAATTAAGAGCACTGCGGCATTTGTGATAAAACAAGAAAATTACTAATTATTAATTACTAATTGCTAATTGTTAATTGCTGTCCAGCCCCACACGTATTATCCCCTCTCCGTACTTCTGCTTTATGCTGTCGAGCGCGTAGAACGGGAGGTGCACCTTGCTGCTGAAAAGCTCGAGGTTGTAGTCGTTTGTGTCCGCGTGCAGGTCGAACACGGTCATGCCGAACATTCTCGCCGGCATTTCCCGGCTCGGCTCGGGCAGGTTTTCGTATATCTTCATCGCCGCCTCGAATATTTCCCTGTCGTCGTTCGTGTATGAGCGCAGACGCATGTCATCCGAGGCGTAACGGAGATTGCCGTACCTTATCACGAAATAAAGATGACCGCCCACGAGTTTCTTCGCCCGCATTTTCCTGCAGAGGTATTCCGCAACACGCCTTATCTCATTCCTCACTTCGAACGCCCTGTAAACGTTGTTGGTAAGCGTGTGATGATGGTTCAGACATTTCTCGGGCTTTTCTTTCTTGAAAATTCCCGAAGTGTCCTCGCCCCTTGCAAGCCTGCGGAACACTATACCGTT
>CAIKZJ010000253.1 GCA_903831845.1 uncultured Ignavibacteriota bacterium | reverse complement strand
TTGCCGTCATTGTTCAGAGAAAAAGACACGGAAGTATCCCTCGGGGCAGAAAAAGATATGCTATAAATTGCGAAAAATACAAATATAAACGCGATAAAATTCTTCATAATCAGGGTTTTAGTTTATACAGACTTTCACGATATAATAGATTTTTTCTCAAAATAATTCCAGTGTAAATGTTATTTAAATGGTGAAGTATAAGACCGGCTTCCGTGCATTTCTATTATCTGTCAATAAATCCCGCAAATGACAAAAAAATAATATCAATAACTTAATTATATTTTTAGTATTTTTGAACAGGAGGATCCGGTCATGATAAACAACGACAAGAAATATGATGATGTATTGGCTATTGTAGGTCCAACAGCTTCAGGCAAGACATCATTATCAATAGCGCTCGCCAGAATTATCAATGCTGAAATAATATCCTGTGATTCAAGGCAGGTCTATAAATATATCCCTATCGCAACTTGCGCGCCGACGGCCACGGAATTAAAAGAGGCAAAACATTATTTCGTGAACGAATTAAAACCGGAAGAGGAATTCAATGCCGGGGAGTTCGCAAAGAAAGCCAGACTTCGGATCAGGGAAATTCAGAAAAGGGGAAAGAACGTAATTATTGCAGGGGGCAGCGGCCTCTATCTGAAAGCCCTGATTGACGGCTTTTTCGAAGCGGAGATAGAGGATAAAGCGATCAGAGAGAAGCTTAACCTTGCTCTTGAATCCAAAGGAGCCGAATATCTGTACAAAGAGCTTCAGAAAGTCGATCCGGAATCGGCTGAAAAGATGGACTCCACGAAATTCAGAAGGGTAATGAGAGCTCTGGAGGTTTATTACGGAACAGGCAAAAAGATATCAGAACTACAGAGAGAAAACGTAAAACCCGATTTTAAATGTATTCAGACAGGTATAAATTATGACAGGGAAATATTGTATTCCCGTATAAATAAACGTGTCGATGATATGCTCAAGTCAGGGCTGATTGATGAAGTGATGAATCTGCAGAAAAAAGGTTATTCATACAAAACTCACAATTCCCTGAACACAGTGGGCATTAAAGAGGTTTTCAGGTACCTAGAAAATGAAATTACAAGACAGGAAATGACCGAACAGATAAAGCAGAATACAAGAAGATATGCAAAGAGACAGATGACATGGTTCAATAAGGATAAAAGGATAAACTGGATGAATATGAAAGAACTGGGAGGTGAAATCGGATGCATTTCCTACATACTATCCGAACTTAGAAGTAAATGAGGCTAAAAGATATAAAAACAAAGCAGTTACTAGACGGACTTTACAGAAAATATAATATTAAGGAAAGCTCTGATGACCCTGTCTGGAATCTTGGCGTTCTGCCCACCGAAAATGATATTGAGACCGCAGCTTTTTTAATATCATGCTACTCGTACGGAAACGTTACGCAGATCAATAATTTCACGGAGAGAATATACGGGCTAACAGGGTATAATATATATGATTTCGTAAAGAATTACAGGAGTTCAGGTGTCGAAAATGACCTTAATTTCGTTTACAGGTTCAATACCAGCGAAGATTTTTTCTTACTTTTAAAGTCGGTAAGCAGGGCATTGAAGGAGTACGGTTCGCTTAAAGAGCTTTTTCTTGATGGGTACGGCAAATCCGATTTTAATGTGATACCGGCGCTGGAAAAATTCACGAAATATCTAAGAGAGTTTAGTGATTCTTCGGATACTTTCGGTTACCTTGTGCCGGATGTGTCGGACGGTTCCGCCTGCAAGCGTCTTAATCTTTTCTTAAGGTGGATGGTTAGAAAGGATAACGTTGATTACGGACTCTGGCCGGAGGTTGACAGGTCGAAACTCCTGATGCCTGTTGATATTCACGTTTACAGGCAGTCACAGAAACTGAAACTTGTGAAAAGAAAGACCTGCGACCTAAAGTATGCGGTTGAACTGACGGAGAAGCTTAAAGAATACGACGCGAAAGACCCGGTGAAATATGATTTTGCGCTGTGCCATCTGGGGATGGAATCCTGACAATTAGTAATTAATAATTAGTAATGAGTAATTAAGAGCCG
>CAIKZJ010000252.1 GCA_903831845.1 uncultured Ignavibacteriota bacterium | reverse complement strand
TGGGTAAATCACAGGATGCAGGTGACGTGTTACAACATGCTTCTGAAATCGGCATACGGAAAAGACAGGAAAGGAACGTCTTCAATTTTATACTCATCAACTTCCGATTCCCCGTTCAGGAACGTGGCATGCGGGCCTGCCGAGGAAAAGAAAGTTATATCCGTCAGAAACAGCATCGTTCAGGGATTATTCAGGCTTGCAGAAGGTAACTTTGAGATACTGAATCTGATAAAGAGCAACAAGGCAGGACTCATTCCGAGGTTCATGGAAAACAGCGTTCTTGATTTTTCGGACCAGTTAAAGAACGCCAGCGATACGGACGCGAGATATTACAGGTACATGCTTTCGTTCGTATTAAGGGAACACAGGAGCGCGAAGACAGGCAGCGCATCGGGCGAAGGCAGCGGATTTTCGGCGTTATGGGCGGAAACGACAGAGGAAAAGAAGAACGATTTTAAAATTATCACGGATTTGAAATTGTCTGAATTCGGGCCGAAAGAACTGAAGTTCAAATTCAAGAAACCCGTAAATCACAATTTCAGGGACGGCGACATAGCGATATTTTACAGAAAAGACGGAAAGACATCGAGCCCGGTGAATTCGGAACTGATGAGGGGAACGATTCAGAAGATTACGAATGAGGAAGTTATCGTCGATATGCGCAACAGGCAGGTTGACGAAGACTTTTTCGCGAAGGGTTCCGAATGGATAATCGAGCATGACGTTATCGAATCGAATTTCTGGAACACGGTCAGGCTTCTTTTTGAATTCGTGAAGGCGCCGAAATACAAGAGAGAGCTTGTTCTCGGTTTAAGAGAACCCGAGACCGGCGACACGAAATACGAGCGGGACAAGACATTGAGCAGGGACCAGAACGAGTGCATAGAAAAAGCGGTAAAGGCGGAAGATTACTTCCTCCTTCAGGGGCCGCCGGGAACGGGTAAAACATCGACAGCGCTTACGGGAATAATAAAGAACCTGATAAAGCAGAACACGAAAATGGTGATTCTCGCTTTCACGAACAGGGCTGTTGACGAGATATGCGGCAATCTGAAAAAGAACGGAATTAATTTCGTAAGAACGGGAAGGCATGCGCAAAGCGGAGACGGCGAAAGCTGGGGCGAGGAATTCATTCCGATGAGCAACATTGTCGTTTCGACAGTTACTTCGTTCATATCGAAAATACACGAGCTGGAAGGGATTTACGAATTCGACACGCTGATAGTGGACGAAGCGTCGCAGTTAACCGAAGCGGATATTTCGGGTATACTCGTGAAGTTCAGGAAATTCATTTTAATCGGCGATCAGAACCAGATGCCGTCGGTAGTGACGCAGAGTCCGCAGGAATCCGAAGTGAACGATACGACGTTAAAGAAGCTGGGGATAACGAACTTCAACCGTTCGCTTTTCGAAAGGCTTTACAGGACATGCGCGAAGAAGAAATGGGCGCATGCGACAGGAATGCTCGAGACGCATTACAGGATGCACAAGAATATTTCCGATCTGATAAACGTGCATTACGGACAAAAGCTGACAGAAGGAAGAGAAGAGCAAACGAGAGATTTTGATATATTCAGGAAAGATTCGGAGAATGAAATTGAAAGGATGCTTGCAAAGTCGAGGACAATTTTCATCGAGAGCAAATATGAAAGGACATCGAAAACAAACAGGGACGAAGCAGTAAAGGCGGTCGCTATTCTTAAAACAATAAAGAACGCCTTAGGTGATAAATTCACGGAAAAAACGGCGGGCATAGTAACGCCTTTCAGGGCGCAGATTGCATTGATAAAGAGTCTGATTAACGACGACGAATTGCGAAACAAGGTTACTATAGACACGGTGGAAAGATATCAGGGTTCCGAAAGGAACATTATAATCGCATCATTTGCGGTACACAATACATATCAGTTAAACAATCTGCAGTCGTTAAACGCGGACAATGTTGACAGGAAACTTCTCGTGACGCTTTCGAGAGCGGCGAGCCAGCTGATAATGCTGGGATACGCGCCTGTGCTGAAGGACGGCGTATATTTCAAGCAGATAATGGCGCATATTCTGAGGAAGGGGCTGTATGTGCCTATTAATGATCAGGCTTCGGTTTTCAATGGTCAATGAATTTCCAGAATCAAGAAGCAAGAATCAAGAATCAAGTTTAAGAGCTGATTTTATAAGGCGGTCGGAGGAAGAATTTTGATTCTATATAGTGAAATATACTGTCGTCCCTACGGGACTTAATTCTTTTCATTTCCTTTTATTCTAAAATACTGGCGTCCCTACGGGACTTAGAAAATTATTTCTATTCCCCGGGCAGGAGATTGGGAAACAGGTAGAGTAGAAATGCAACTCAGGAAATAATCAGTAAGCAAGGGCAGGAATTTCATATTTCGAAAAACAGTTTATATTACAGTCGTATCTACCATGACACAGGGTATCTGGATTTCACGAAAATAACTTAACGCAAGGGATATGAACATATTACTGACAGGCGCGAACGGATACATCGGCAAGCGTCTTTTGCCGGTGCTGGCAGACGAAGGACACACCATTTTTTGTCTTGTAAGGAACAAGGCGCGATTCACACCAAATATTTCATCACGAAATACAATTCAGGTAATTGAACGTGATTTAGTAAAGGATTCCAATCCGGCTGAGGGAATAAAAATCGACGCGGCTTATTATCTCGTACACTCGATGACATCGGAAACGGGAGACTTTTCCGAGCTTGAGGAAAAGGCGGCGAGGAATTTCACGAAGTTTCTTGAAGGTACGGGCTGCAAACAGATAATCTATCTCGGCGGAATAACGAACGCGGAAAATCTTTCCAGGCATCTTAGTTCGCGAAAGAGAGTTGAAGACGTGCTGAAAGAATCAGGAATTCCCGTAACCGTTCTGAGAGCTTCAATAATAGTGGGTTCGGGGAGCGCGTCTTTTGAAATTATAAGGGACCTCGTTGAGAAACTTCCCGTGATGGTAACGCCAAAATGGCTTAACACAAGGTGCCAGCCGATATCCATAAGAAACGTGATTCAGTATCTGACGGGAGTCAAGCTGAAAGAAGGCGCGTACGGAAAAACTTATGACATAGGAGGGAATGAAATACTTACATTCAGGCAGCTGTTAAAGCAGTTCGCCGAAGTGCGCGGATACAGAAGATTTATACTTACACTTCCCGTTTTGACTCCGCGGTTATCTTCATACTGGCTGTATTTTGTCACGGCGGTATCATACAGACTTGCGGTAAATCTCGTTGACAGCATGAAGATTGAGACAGTATGCAAGCTCGGCGGGATAGAGGAAATTATAAAACCGGAATTAATAACCTACAAGGAAGCGGTAAAGCTTGCGTTCGAGAAGATAGAACAGAACCTTGTTTTATCGAGCTGGACTGATGCGTTAAGCAGTTCAAACGATGACGACATACTGAATCACATCGAAGTGCCGGGATACGGGTGTTTAAAAGATTTCAGAAAACTGCGCATACCCGAAGGACGCGAGAAGGCAGTACTGGACAATATCTGGTCTATCGGCGGAGAGCGCGGATGGTATTACGGAAATTTTCTCTGGACTCTGAGGGGCATACTCGACAAATTTAGCGGCGGTGTGGGAATAAGGCGCGGAAGAAGAAGCGCGACTGACATACACGAAGGAGACGCGCTTGATTTCTGGCGCGTGCTTCTTGCCGACAGGGAAAGGATGAGGCTCCTGTTATACGCAGAGATGCGTCTGCCGGGAGAAGCCTGGCTTGAATTCAGGATAACGAAAGAAAATGGCGCATATTATCTTGAGCAGACGGCGACATTCAGGCCCCGCGGTTTAATGGGGCGCGCTTACTGGTACTCTGTAATGCCGTTTCACTATTTTGTATTTGCCGGAATGGCGCGGAACATAATAAATTATTAATACATCTTGTTATCGCCGGCCATTTTATCGTAGGTTGAATCGTCCGGTTCCCACAGTTCAAGTTTAACGCCGTCGGGATCGAGAATATGGACGAACTTACCGTACTCGAACGTTTCGATCTCATCGAGGAATTTCACGCCGTCTTTTTTCAATTCCTTCACAAGTTCCTCAAGATTTTCAACGCGGAAGTTCACCATGAAATCCTTTTCGGAAGGTTTGAAATACTCGGTATTATCCTTAAAGGGCGCCCAGAGAGTGAAGCAGTGTTTGTCCGGTTCCCCTATTTTATTCCACATAAAATTAGTCCCGTACTCGTCGGTTTTAAAGCCGAGGTTTCTGGAATACCACTCCATCGTTTTCTTAGAATCTTTGCTTTTGAAGAAAATGCCGCCGATACCCGTTACTTTTTTCATAGAATTGAGGTTGATTTAGACAAAATTAGGGGAATTTTGGTACTAACTAAAACATAAAATTTTTGTATTTTTATTGTTCGAAAAAAGCATATCGGGATGTAGTTCAGTTGGCTAGAATGCGTGCTTTGGGAGCATGAGGTCGCTGGTTCGAGTCCAGTCATCCCGACAAAAACCGAAAAATACATTTCTTAAGTCCCCGCAAGTGACTAATTTTAATAAATTTGAAGAATTGGTCTGCCCTTACTGTAAAAATACAATCAGGAAGAAATCGGAAACTGTCACCTGTCCGAGGTGCGAGGCTCAGCATCACAAGAATTGCTGGGAAGAGCACGGAGGATGCGCGACGCCGGACTGTTATGCTAATCCTAACGTAAAAGAAGTCGCGGAGAACGTCGGCAACAAAACCATCGATGAAATTCTTCACGGAAGAAAAGACGACGCTATAGAAAAAGTTTACGTCAAGGGCACCGTCTGTCCCGAATGCGGCAAGGAAAGCGGACCGGGAGAGAGCAAGTGCACATTCTGCGGACACGATTTCAGCGGAGAACCCAAGGCGGAAACAAGCGCGGAGTTTGAGGAAGAATTCAGAAAGCGGTACAGGGAAAAGGCGGGTTTTCGGTTACGGTTAAGAATAGCATTATATACGAGCATCGCTTTGGTTTCAGTTCTTATTGTTTCATCGCTGATATTTTCATACATAAGACTTAACGAGTACTACAATTCAGAAGAATACAGGGTCCGGCAGTTCGTGAAGGAATGGAAGTACGCGCTGGAGAGCAAGGACATATTCAAGTACAAGGATCTGCTCGACAGGGATTACCAGTACATAGAGAAATCCGGGAAGCCCGTGGGGTACGACGAGCGGAGCAAGAGAATCGAGAAAATGTTCGAGACGTACAAGAAAATCAGGGTTCAGACAGACGACATAAACATCACGAAAGACACATCGCAGGCGAATTACACGAACGTGACGTTCAATCAGACAATCACGCTGGACAAGAAGGAAGAGAAGGGAAAGAAGACGCTTAGATTATACAGGGACAGCGCTTCAGTGAGGTGGAAGATATTCAGGGAATACTTTGAGTGATAATTAGTAATTAATAATTAGTAATTAGTAATTAGTAATTAAAGGCTGATAATAAAAAAAGGGATGTTTGACATCCCTTTTTGGTTTATAAAATTATTTTGGGGTATTTTATGAATTTAACCCACCCCCGCGGCTAAAGCCGCACCCCCGCCAGCGGGGGACATTGTTTTCTTCTTACTTATATTATCTTCCGAATATCAGTAATGCCAGAAGGAGGCCGATGTTTAGCATAAGGCCGAACTGCATGTTAAACTGGGCGGTAGCCATAAGGTGTTTCGTACCGAGTTCCCATCTGGGCATTCCATCTTCGGGAATATTCTTAATAATCTTGACGAGTTTAAGCGCCGAAGGAAGCGTCACGATGTTAAGCAGAGCGAGCCACGGAAGGAGTTTCAGCGCGACGAAAATTATTATCGAGGCGTACGCTCCGAATATGAGTACGTAGTACATATATTTCGAAAGCTGTTCGCCTATAAGTATCGGAATCGTTTTCACTCCGAACACGCGGTCGAATTTCATATCGCGTATATTATTCGCATGAAGTATCGCGATAATCAGCAGGCCGATGGGCGTAGACATTATCACAGGCAGCCAGGAAAATTCGTGCACCTGCACGTAATATGCTCCGAGCGTCATACCAACTCCGAAAGAAAGAAATACCTGAAGGTCGCCGAGCGCTTTA
>CAIKZJ010000251.1 GCA_903831845.1 uncultured Ignavibacteriota bacterium | reverse complement strand
GTTAAAGGTTCTTTCGGATGTTGGTTTGGGTTACATAAAACTTGGCCAGCCTTCAAATACGCTGTCGGGCGGGGAAGCGCAGCGCATTAAACTCGCGAATCATTTAACCGCCTCCGATGAAGGCACGCATACGCTGTTTATATTTGACGAACCCACTACCGGGTTGCACTACGACGATATCTCAAAATTACTGAAGTGCTTTGATATGCTTATTGAGAAGGGTAATTCGGTTTTTGTAATAGAGCATAATCTTGAAGTTATCAAATGCGCTGATTACATTATTGATCTCGGTCCCGGCGCGGGAGATAAGGGCGGGGAAGTTGTGGCCACAGGAACGCCGGAGGAGATTGTAAAAAATAGTTTGTCGCTGACGGGGAAGTATCTGAAGTCTTTAATCAAAAACTAAAGAAACACACCCCCCGGCTAAACCCGTACCCCTCTCAAGAGGGATTTTTTTGAAGAGGGGAATAACTATAAATATTTACCACCCGTCCTGAGGTGAACAATTTTACTTAAATGTCAGATTCAGCGTTATGAGGCTTAACGGCTGTACGGTTCTGTCCTCTTCGTAGGCTATCTCAAGCGACATTATATCGTTCAGGTTTTGTCGCAGGCCCATGACATTATTATCTTCCGTCTCGATCACAATACTAGTCGATACTTCCGATATCTTCTGAACATCAAGAATCTCCCCGTATTCCTCGATAATATCTCGGATATCTTTTAAGGCTCTTCGCCGTTCTTTAGCGCTAATGCCGTTCCAGTAATATTTTTTCATATTTGATATTCAGTTCTTATTTGGATTAGAAATAACGCCGGACTTTTATTTTGTATTTTCTGTATTGGTCCCCGAATCTATCCTCAAGAAACTTTTCTTCTCCGAGAACAATAAAATGATAAGTTATTATGCTGTAGGCGCCCAAAAGTATAATCCAGAGATTTGTGGAATAGATCATTGCCGCGATAACGGTTAAGTGAAATCCGGTGTACATCGGGTTCCTGCTGAATTTATACAAACCGGCAGTTTTAAGTTTTGTCTCTTCCGCTGGGAGGCCAACCCGGACAGCATCACCCAAATTGAGTATACTCAGGAACATCAATAATACACCAATGACTAAAAGTAAATAGGACGCGTATTTATTGATGATATCCGGATTAAATCGCAAAGGATATACATTAAGCAACGCCAGAAAAAATGCAACCCACACAAGATAACCCGCACCCTTACCCGTGTAGAAAACAAAAGGATTGATCGTTGTTTTTCCCAATATATTCATAAAACAATTTCTTACTTTATTTAATTATTTTCCGGTCAACCCGGGACATTCGGAACTTCAATTTCAAGCTTTCCTGTGCCCGTGGCGAATGTAATGTGCAAAAGAATAATTATCGTTTCAAGACCGTCTTCAGAACCGGGTTCTTCGGCGTCAATAGTCATAAAATTCTGAAGTTCTTCACGCAAACCTTTAACAAAGGCGTATGTTGTTTCGACTACAAAACCGAGGGAGAGATCAGAAAATCTTTTGAATTCCAATACCGAACCGTGCGTTGAAATAATATCCGCAATACTGTTGATCGAAGATATTCTTTCTCGCGGCACGATTCCCTTCCAGTAAATTCGTTTCATCTTTCAGGCTTTTTTGGTCAGTCTTTTTACAAATACCCCCTACATCTTCTTACAGTCAATACAGGCAAACGGTATCGTTAGCGTCAATCCCTTGTTCCGGGATAATTTGTTAAGCGTTTCTTCTGTCTCGGTAAAGATTTTCTGAAGCATACGTTCGGGTACAATCTCTTTCCAGGGCCCGAGGAAAGCAAGT